>NZ_JBWKRS010000006.1:0-48208 GCF_059419385.1 Pseudomonas sp. GW821-FHT05H12
CCCCCCCCCCCCCCCCCCCCCCCCCCCCCCCCCCCCCCCCCCCCCCCCCCCCCCCCCCCCGTGCTCCTACAAGGGCGCGCGCGAGCAACAACCATCACAATAATAAAGGGGCACACCACGTGACCACGCCAGACAACGGCTTTGCAGAGATCACCCACCGCGAACTGGGCCTGAGGCGCCAGCTCACTTCCGGCCAGATGAGCATGATCGCCATCGGTGGCGCCATCGGCACCGGGCTGTTCATGGGTAGCGCCTACGCCATTGGTTACGCCGGGCCCAGTGTACTGGTGAGCTACGCCATCGGCGCGTTGATCACCCTGCTGTTGATGGGCTGCCTGGCGGAGATGACGGTGGCCCATTCCACCTCGGGTTCGTTTGGTGCCTACGCCGAGTTCTACATCAGCCCGCTGGCGGGGTTCCTGGTGCGTTACGCCTACTGGGCGGCGATTGTGTTGGCCGTGGGCGCCGAGGTCACGGCGGTGGCGATGTACATGAAGTACTGGTTCGCCAACGTGCCGGAATGGGTGTGGATCGTGTCGTTTTCCAGCGTGCTGATCCTGCTCAATGCGATCAGCGTGAAAACCTTCGGCAACTTCGAATACTGGTTTTCCACGATCAAGATCAGCGCCATCGTTGGCTTCATCATCCTCGCTGTGTACGTGGTGTTCGGCTCGGGCAACCCGGAATACGGCGTGCAGAACTACACGGCCCACGACGGCTTTTTCCCCCATGGCCTGAGCGGCATGTGGATCGCGGTGATTGTGTCGATCTTCAGCTACCTGAGCGTGGAGATGATCGCCGTGGCCGCCGGTGAAGCCGCCGACCCGGAGCAGGCGGTGAAGAAAGCCTTCCGCGCAACCATCGTGCGCCTGGTGGTGTTTTACTTGCTGACCCTGGCGTTGATGCTGGCCATCGTGCCGTGGAACCAGGCCGGGCAGACCCAGAGCCCGTTCGTCACGGTGATGCAGACCATCGGCATTCCCGGCGCCACCGGGGTGATGAATTTCGTGATCCTGATCGCGGCGCTGTCGGCGATGAACAGCCAGCTCTACATCACCACGCGCATGATGTTCAGCCTGTCCCGCGCCGGGTTTGCGCCCAAGGCCATGGGCGCCTTGAGCAAGAGCGGCATCCCGCTGAACGCGCTGTTGCTGTCCAGCTCGGGGATTGCCTTGGCGACGTTGCTCAACGTGGTGTACCCGGAAAGCTCGTTCACGCTGATGATGGCTATTTCCATGTTTGGCGCGATCTTCACCTGGTTCATGATCTTCCTCACGCATTTCTTCTTCCGCCGTTACCGCAAGCGCCATGGCGGGCCGAAGCTGTCGTTCCAACTGCGCCTGTTTCCCTACAGCACGCTGCTGGGCCTGGTGCTGATGGGCGCAGTCATGATCACCACCTATTTCACCGAGGCGTTCAAGATGACCCTGGTGTTTGGCGTGCCCTTCCTGCTGATTCTGTCGGCGGTGTACTACGGGTTCTTCCGCAAGGGCAGGGCCAAGGCGTCGAACAAGGCTTTGGCGTAACCGGGCAACTGTTCGAACGCACGCGCCGCGAGCAGCAATTTTCGGCAGGCCCAGTCTTCCTGCAAAGGCTGGGTGTTGAAACGCGGCGCCGACGGCCAGCGCTCCAGTGCCGCCTGGGGGACAATCCCCAGGCCCGCACCGCCGGCGACCATGCGCATCACCCCATCAAACCCTTCGGCGCGGATGCGCGTTTGCAGGCGGAATCCTGCGTGCAGCGCCTGTTCTTCCAGGTACACGGTCAATGCGCTGTTGGCAGCCAGGCCGACGAAGTCGTGTTGCAGGCTGTCGATAAAACTTCCTCCCGTGAAGGGGTGATCCAGCGGCGTGATGAGCACCAGCGGATCGTCGCGAAAGGGCAGGGTTTGCAGGCCATGGGTGTCCACCGCGTCGGAAATGATCCCGAGGTCTGCCGTGCCCTGACGCAGGGCTTGGGTGATGCGCAGGCTCGGCAGCTCTTGCAGGTCGATATCGAGGTTGGGGTGCTGGCGCAAAAAGTCCGCGAGCAATTCCGGCAGGTATTCACTGAGTGCTGTGGTATTGCACAGCAGGCGCACTTGGCCTTTGATGCCGTTGGCGTATTCCGCAAGGTCCTGTTGCAGGTGTTCGGCCTGTTGCAGCAACAGGCGGGCGTGACGGGCCAGGGCTTTGCCTGCGGGGGTGGGCGTGACACCGCGGCGGTTGCGCTCCAGGAACTCGATGCCCAGTGAGGCTTCCATCGCGCGGATGCGTGCGCTGGCAGCGGCCAGGGACAGATGGCTGCGGGCTGCGCCGGCGGTGATGTTGCCGGTGTCGAGGATGTGCAGGTAGAGGCGCAGGTCGATCAGGTCAAAGTGCATGGCGTGAGGTTCTCGGTGTCTGGGCGGGCCTCATCGCCGGCAAGCCGGCTCCTACAGTTGAATGTATTCACACATCCCAATGTAGGAGCCGGCTTGCCGGCGATAGCGTCATCAGCCTCCCGCAAAACAAGAGGCTGCCTCAGTATATGGCGAATTTCCGAACAGGCCGAAATCCCCCACAATCCCCCCATGAATACCTTCCTCGCGTTCTACCAAGACATCGGCCCGGCCTTGACGCTGTTGGTGATCGGCACTTTTCTGCTGGCTGGCACCGTCAAGGGCGTGATCGGCCTTGGCCTGCCCACCGTGGCCATGGGCCTGCTCGGCCTGGCTATGTTGCCGGCGCAGGCTGCGGCGTTGCTGATCATTCCGTCGACGGTCACCAACCTGTGGCAACTGGCGTTCGGCGGTCATTTGAGTGCGTTGCTCAAACGCCTGTGGCCGATGCTGCTGCTGATTTTCCTTGGCACCGGGCTCGGTACGCTGTGGCTGGGCATGGACGGCGGTGGCTGGGTGGTTCATGCATTGGGCGGCGCGTTGCTGGTGTATGCGCTCAGCGGGTTGTTCCTGCCCACCTTCAAGGTCAAGCCTGAAGCCGAGCGCTGGCTGGGCCCGGTGTGCGGTGTGATCACCGGCATCATCACCTCGGCCACCGGCGTGTTCGTGATTCCTGCGGTGCCGTACCTGCAAGCCTTGGGCTTGAACCGTGATCAACTGGTGCAGGCGCTGGGGCTGTCGTTCACCGTGTCGACCCTGGCGCTGGCCGCGGGGCTGGCCTGGCGCGGTACGTTGGGGGGCGGGGAAATCAACGCCTCGCTGCTGGCGCTGGTGCCTGCGCTGCTGGGCATGTGGTTGGGCCAGGCGGTGCGCCAGCGCATCAGCGCGGTGCTGTTCAAGCGCGTGTTTTTCGTCGGCATGGCGTTGCTGGGTGCCCATCTGCTGATCAGCGGTTAAAGATCAACGCCTTATTCGTGCATTTTGATCAAATGTATTTTGCCGCGCCGCTGCTTATTCCGAGGGGTCAATGTCGATAGCCTGCCGGCAGACATTTCTAACCCTTTGGAATCCCCCCATGAAAAAAGTCCTCCTGCTCAACGGCGGCAAGCAATTTGCGCACTCCGACGGCCGCTACAACACCACCCTGCATGACGCCGCCGTGGCGGTATTGGACCGTGCCGGCATCGACGTCAAGGTCACCCACATCGACGCAGGCTACGACGTGGCCGAAGAAGTCGCCAAATACCTCTGGGCCGACGTGATCATCTACCAGATGCCCGGTTGGTGGATGGGCGCGCCGTGGATCGTCAAGAAGTACATCGACGAAGTCTTCACCGAAGGCCACGGCAGCCTCTACGCCAGCGACGGCCGCACGCGCTCCGATTCGTCGCAGAAGTACGGCAGCGGCGGCCTGATCCAGGGCAAGCAGTACATGCTGTCGCTGACTTGGAATGCACCGCAGCAAGCCTTCGACGACCCTACCGACTTCTTCGAAGCCAAGGGCGTGGACGCGGTGTACTTCCCGTTCCACAAGGCCAACGAATTCCTCGGCATGACCGGCCTGCCGACCTTCCTGTGCGTGGACGTGATGAAGCGCCCGGCGATCGAGGCTGACGTGGCGCGCTACGAAGAGCATCTGGCGCAGGTGTTCAATTTCTCGGTGTAAGCTGCCAGCAACCGAAAACGAGGACAGCCCGTGAAAGCCCGATCCGATGAGCTACAGATCTTTGTCAGCGTGATTGAGTGCGGTTCGATTTCCGCGGCGGCCGAGCAGGTCGGGCAGACGCCGTCGGCGGTCAGCCGCACCTTGTCGCGCCTGGAAGCCAAGCTCGACACCACGCTGATCAACCGCACCACGCGGCGCATGGACCTGACCGAGGAGGGCAAGTACTTCTTCGAGCAGGCCAAGGTGATCCTGGCGCAGATGGATGAGCTGGAAGAGCGCCTGTCGTCGCGTCAGAAAAAACCGGCCGGGCGGCTGCGGATCAACGCCGCCGTGCCGTTCATGCTGCATGGGATCGTGCCGTACATCGCCGAATTTCGCAGCCTGTACCCGGACATCCAGCTGGAGCTCAACAGCGATGACCTGATCATCGACCTGCTGGAGCAGAGCACCGACATCGCTATCCGCATTGGTGTGCTGGCCGACTCCACCCTGCACGCGCGCTCCCTCGGTTGCACGCCGCTGCATATCCTCGCCAGCCCGGACTACCTCAAGCAGCACGGCACCCCGCAGACGGTCGCCGAATTGGCCGATCACACCTTGCTCGGCTTCACCCAGACCGAAACCCTCAACCATTGGCCGCTGCGTCATGTGGAGGGTGATCGCTGGCTGATCCAGCCCAGTGTGGCGGCGTCCAGTGGTGAAACCGTGCGGCATTTGGCCTTGGAGGGGCAGGGCATTTGTTGCCTGTCGAACTTCATGACCATCGACGACATCGAGGCCGGACGCCTGGTGCCGGTGCTGGAGAGCTACAACAGTGGGTATCGCCAGCCGATTCACGCGGTGTTCTACCGTAACTCGCAGTTGGCGTTGCGTATCCAGTGTTTCCTGGACTTTATGCAGGCCAAGCTGGCGCGGTATGCCTGCTGATTCGTGACTGTTGCGCAAGAGTGAATTGGGTGGGACGGGCTTATTCGATAGCCGTCGTCCCTTCATCATCTAGGCATACATCGAGTCGCACCCATCGCAGCCTCGCTTGCGCTCGACAACTCCTACACCCATCACTTACCCAGTCAGGAGAACACTCCATGAATGTATTCGTAACCGGTGCCGCAGGTTTTATCGGCGGTTCCATTGCCACTGGCTTGGTCAAAGCCGGTCATAACGTTACCGGCCTGGTACGCAGCACCGAACAGGCGGCCGAGATGACTTCGCTGGGCATTACCCCCGTCATCGGCACCTTGGATGACGCCGCTGTATTGACCGAACAGGCGCAGAACGCCGATGCAGTGATCAACGCCGCGAGCAGCGACCACCGTGCCGCTGTGGAAACCCTGCTGGCTGCGCTCAAGGGTTCGAACAAGCCCTTCCTGCACACCAGCGGTTCGAGCATCGTGGGTGATGCATCGGGCGGCAAATCCAGCGAAGTCATCTACTTTGAAGACAACTTGCCGGAGCCGACCGTCGACAAGGCGGCACGTGTGGCCATCGACAACCTGATCCTGGCCGCCGCCCAAGAAGGTGTGAATTCGGCAGTCATCTGCAACACCTTGATCTACGGCCACAGCCTGGGCGTGAAACGTGACAGCGTGCAATTGCCGCGCTTGCTCAAGCAGGCCCGCAAGAGCGGTGTGGTGCGCCATGTGGGCACCGGGCAGAACATCTGGTCCAACGTGCACATCGAAGACGTGGTGGCCTTGTACCTGCTGGCGCTGACCAAGAATGTGCCGGGCACGTTCTACTTTGTCGAAAGCAGCGAAGCGTCGTTTATCGACATGACCACCGCGATTGCTCAAGCCCTGAACCTGGGTGAACCGCAGGATTGGCCATTGGCCGACGCCGAAGCCGAGTGGGGCTATGAAATGGCCAACTATGGCCTGGGCTCCAACAGCCGGGTGCGCGGCAAGCATGCGCGCGAGCTGCTGGGATGGGCGCCGAAGCGCACGTCGGTGGTGGAGTGGATTCGCCACGAGATGGTGTGATGTTCGCTTAGCACCGCGTCGTTGCAATCGCAGGCAAGCCAGCTCCCACACTCGAATGTGTTCACAAATCAAAATGTGGGAGCTGGCTTGCCTGCGATGAAGCCCTTGAGATCGCCGCTGGCCTTGAGGTAGCCATCGCCGGCAAGCCGGCTCCTACTGGTTCTGATCCGCTCAATTCCGTACTATCCCCGGCCTTATCCCCGCATGACCCTGGTACCTCATGACCCTTTCCCGTCTGCGCGCCGATGCCCTGGCCGGCCTCACCACGTCGTTCGCGCTGCTGCCCGAATGCATCGCCTTTGCCCTGGTGGCCCACCTCAACCCGCTGATGGGGCTCTACGGCGCCTTCATCATTTGCACCCTCACGGCGTTGTTCGGTGGCCGGCCGGGCATGGTCTCGGGCGCAGCCGGGTCGATGGCGGTGGTGATCGTCGCGCTGGTGGTGCAGCACGGTGTGGAGTATCTGCTCGCCACGGTGTTGCTCGGCGGGTTGATCATGATCGCCTTTGGCCTGTTGCGCCTGGGCAAACTGGTGCGCATGGTGCCGCACCCGGTGATGCTGGGCTTCGTCAACGGCCTGGCGATCATCATTGCGCTGGCGCAATTGGAGCACTTCAAGAGCGGTGAACACTGGCTCAACGGCACGCCGCTGTACGTGATGATCGGCCTGGTGCTGGTGACCATGGCCATCGTCTACCTGCTGCCACGTATCACCCGCGCCGTGCCGCCGGCTTTGGTGGCGATTCTCGGCGTAGGTCTGGCGGTGTACCTGCTCGGTTTGCCCACGCGCACCCTGGGCGACATGGCGCACATCGCCGGTGGCCTGCCAACCTTCGCGCTGCCACAGGTTCCCTGGACCCTGGAAACCCTCGCGATCATTGCGCCCTATGCGTTCCTGATGGCCATGGTCGGCCTGCTGGAAACCCTGCTCACCCTCAACCTCACCGACGAAATCACCGAGACCCGTGGCTACCCCGACCGCGAAAGCGTGGCCCTGGGCGCGGCGAATATGGTCTCGGGTGTGTTTGGCGGCATGGGCGGTTGCGCGATGATCGGGCAAACCGTGATCAACCTCAGCTCCGGTGGGCGCGGGCGTTTCTCCGGGGTGTTCGCCGGGGTGATGATCCTGTTGTTCATTCTGTTTCTGTCGCCGTTCATCGAACGGATTCCGCTGGCGGCGCTGGTGGGGGTGATGTTTGTGGTGTCCCAGCAAACGTTCGCCTGGGCGTCCTTGCGGGTGATCAACAAGGTGCCGCTCAACGATGTGCTGGTGATTCTGGCGGTGACCGTGATCACGGTGTTCACCGACCTGGCCACGGCAGTGCTGTGCGGGATCGTAATTGCGGCGCTGAACTTCGCCTGGCAGCAGGCGCGGGAGCTGTATGCCGATGAGCATCTGGAAGCCGATGGCAGCAAGTTGTACCGCGTGCACGGCACGTTGTTCTTCGCCTCGACCACGCCGTTTTTGAACCGCTTCGACCCGGCCAACGACCCGGCCCAGGTGACGCTGGATTGCCGTCACCTGAGCTTTGTCGACTATTCAGCGATTGCTGCGCTGATGACTCTGCGCGAGCGCTACACCAAGGCCGGCAAGCACCTGCGGGTGCTGCATTTGTCCGAGCGGTGCAAGAAGCTGCTCAAGCGCGCCAAGGTCCACCACGACTGACCCTGTAGGAGCCGGGGGGGGGGGGGGGGGGGGGGGGGGGGGGGGGGGGGGGGGGGGGGGGGGGGGGGGGGGGGCGAGGGCTGCCTCACTATCAACGTTGATATTGAGGGCCTCATCGCCGGCAAGCCGGCTCCTACAGTTGGGGTTACGGCCCGACCAGGTCTTCGAGTTCCTGGGCGCGGGTCTGGGTCATGTCGAGCACACAGCCGGTGCCGTTGACCTGGTCGATGGTGCCGCCGGTGGCGCTGCCGGCGAAACCGCAATTGGCGTCGCGGTATTTGATCCACAGGCGCTGCACGTCTTGCAGCTTCTGTTTGCGATCGCCTTCCTGGGCGGCCAGCGCGGTCTTGTAGGCTTTGTTCAGGCGGTCATCCTGCACCTTGGCTTCCTTGGTATTGCAGCCGACCATGTCCGCGGTGGTGTTGGCGCTGTCCATGCATTTTTTCAGCGCCGGGTTATCGGCGGCCGATGCGTTGCCGCACAGGGCGAGCAGCAGGGCGCTGGCGGCAAAAGGAACTAGCAGGGCTTTGCGATTCATTGTCTGTCTTTCCTGGTCGTGAGTACTGGGCGGTGAGGGCGCCGCAATCTGAGACTCGGCCCCGGCCATTGAGTTTCCGCACGCAAAAAACTTCATGTAAGAACACCCCCCGAATTTTCATGGGCTAGCGCCTGGCATATCCCCAAGCGACAGCGCTTATCCGTGGGCGAAAATTACTTTCATAAAAATTGAAAATGCTCCTCGGTAATGATTTATGAGTTTCACCAACAAATCGACGTGACCCTTTCCGAGGAGTACCGCATGGCCGCATCACCGGGCTTCGGGCTATTGGCATACGCTGCCATTGCCATCATTGCATTGATCGTGCTGATTGCACGTTACCGGCTCAACCCGTTCATCGTCATCACCCTGGTGTCGATTGGCCTGGCGCTGATGGCCGGCATGCCGGCCGACACCATCATGGGCTCCTACGAGGCGGGCGTCGGCAAGACCCTGGGGCACATCGCCCTGGTCGTGGCGCTGGGCACCATGCTGGGCAAGATGATGGCCGAGTCCGGTGGCGCCGAGCAGGTGGCGCGTACGCTGATCAACCGTTTCGGCGAGCGCAATGCCCACTGGGCCATGGTGTGCATTGCCTTCCTGGTGGGGTTGCCGCTGTTTTTCGAGGTCGGTTTTGTGCTGCTGGTGCCAATCGCCTTTACCGTGGCGCGGCGTGTGGGCGTGTCGATCCTGATGGTCGGCTTGCCGATGGTTGCCGGTTTGTCGGTGGTGCACGCGTTGGTGCCACCGCACCCGGCGGCGATGATGGCGGTGCTGGCGTACAACGCCTCGGTGGGGCAGACCGTGTTGTATGCGATTCTGATCGGCATTCCTACGGCAATCATCGCCGGGCCCGTCTACGCCAAATTCATCGTGCCGCGTATTCACTTGCCGGCCGAAAACCCGCTGGAGCGCCAGTTCATCGACCGCGAACCGCGCACCCGCCTGCCGAGCTTCACGCTGACCATGGGCACTATCCTGCTGCCGGTGGTGCTGATGATGATCGGCGGTTGGGCCAATGTGATTTCCACACCGGGCACCGGCTTCAATCAGTTCCTGTTGTTCATCGGCAACTCGGTGATCGCGTTGTTGGTGGCGACCTTGGTGAGCTTCTGGACCTTGGGTATTGCGCAGGGGTTTAACCGCGAGTCGATCCTCAAGTTCACCAACGAGTGCCTTGCACCGACCGCGAGTATCACCTTGCTGGTGGGCGCGGGCGGTGGTTTGAATCGCATCCTGGTCGACGCGGGCGTTACCAACGAAATTCTCGGTTTGGCCCACGCCTTTCATCTGTCGCCATTGGTAATGGGTTGGCTGTTTGCTGCGCTGATGCGCATTGCTACGGGCTCGGCCACTGTGGCGATGACGACTGCGTCCGGCGTGGTTGCCCCTGTGGCCGTGGGCCTGGGTTATCCACACCCTGAATTGCTGGTGCTGGCAACGGGGGCAGGTTCGGTGATCTTTTCCCACGTGAACGACGGCGGCTTCTGGCTGATCAAGGAATACTTCAATATGACGGTGATCCAGACCTTCAAGACCTGGACCGTGTTGGAGACCCTCATTTCTGTGGTCGCTTTCGGTCTGACCTATGGTCTGTCCTGCATCCTGTAACCCGGAGACCCCATGGACATCCTCTACCAGATCCGCGCCCGCCAGGATTCCTTCAGCGCCGGTGAAGGGCGTATCGCCAAGCTGATGCTTGAGGACGTGGGTTTTGCCGCGTCGGCCAGCCTGGAAGCGTTGTCGCAACGGGCCGAGGTCAGCACGGCCACCCTGTCGCGGTTTGCGCGCAGTGTGGGCTGTCGGGATCTGCGCGATTTGCGCCTGCAACTGGCCCAGGCCAATGGGGTGGGCAGCCGCTTCCTGGACCCGTCGGGGTTGCCGGAACAATCGGCGTTTCATCGGCAGATCCTGGGGGACATCGAGGCGACCTTGCGCCAGCATTTATCGGGTTTCAACCAGGCGAGTTTCGCCGATGCGGTGAGCCTGCTGGGCAAGGCGCGGATGATCCATGCGTTTGGCATGGGCGGTCCGTCGAGCCTGTGCAGCGATGAGTTGCAGGTACGCCTGGTGCGCCTGGGTTATTCGATTGCCGCCAGTCATGACCCGGTGATGATGCGGGTCACTGCCGCGACGTTGGGCCCTGAGCACGCGTTGATCGTGTGCTCGCTCACCGGCCTTACGCCGGAGCTGCTGGACGTGGTCAGGCTGGCGCGCAACTACGATGCGCGCATCCTCGCCATCACCCTTGCCGGTTCCCCGCTGGCCGAACTGGCCGACGTGGTGCTGCCGCTGCAACCGGCCGAAACCAGTTTTATCTACAAACCCACGGCGGCGCGCTACGGAATGCTGCTGGCCATCGACCTGCTCGCCACCGAGCTGGCGCTGGCCATGCCGGACGACAACCAGGAGCGTCTGCGCCGGATCAAGCTGGCCCTGGACGATTATCGCGGCGGCCCCGACAGCCTGCCGCTTGGAGACTGACATGAAGTACGACACGCTGATTCGCCAGGCGCTGATCATCGATGGCAGCAACACGCCCGGTTATGTCGCTGACGTTGGGGTACGCGAGGGGCGCATCGAGGCCATTGGCGATTTATCCGAGGCGACGGCCACCCATGAAGTGGACGCGACGGGGCGTGTGTTGGCACCGGGCTTTATCGACGTGCACACCCACGATGACACGGTGGTGATCCGCCAACCGCAGATGTTGCCCAAGCTCAGCCAAGGGGTTACGACGGTGATTGTCGGCAACTGTGGCATCAGTGCCTCGCCGGTCAGTTTGCGCGGTGATCCACCGGACCCGATGAACCTGCTGGGCACGCGTGCGGCGTTCACTTACCCGCGTTTTGCCGACTACCGTGCGGCGGTGGAGAGTGCTCACCCTGCGGTCAACGTTGCTGCGCTGATCGGCCATACGGCCTTGCGCAGCAACCATATGGATGACCTGCATCGCACCGCCACGCCGGATGAAATTGCGGCCATGCGTGCGCAGTTAAAGGAAAGCCTGGAAGCCGGCGCCCTCGGTTTATCCACAGGCCTGGCCTACGCCAGTGCCTTCAACGCCGAGACCGATGAAGTGCTGCAACTGAGTGAAGAGCTGACGGCGTTTGGCGCGGTGTACACCACCCATTTGCGCAGTGAATTCGAACCGGTACTGGAGGCGATGGACGAGGCCTTCCTGATCGGCCGGCATGCCAGGGCGCCGGTGATCATTTCCCACCTCAAGTGTGCTGGCGCCGGTAACTGGGGGCGTAGTCCACAGCTGTTGGCGTCGCTGGAGCACGCGGCGAAAACCCATCCGGTAGGCTGCGATTGCTACCCGTATGCGGCGAGTTCTTCGACGCTGGACCTCAAGCAGGTTACCGATGCGTTTCGCATCACCATCACCTGGTCGACGCCACACCCGGAGATGGGCGGGCGTGATTTGCAGGCTATTGCCGCCGAGTGGGATGTTTCGCTGATGGATGCTGCACGCCGGCTGCAACCGGCGGGGGCGGTGTATTACGGAATGGATGAGGCGGACGTGCGGCGTATTCTGGCGCATCCCTTGTCGATGGTGGGCTCGGATGGGCTGCCGGAGGATCCGTTCCCGCATCCGCGTTTGTGGGGGGCGTTTCCACGGGTGCTGGGGCATTTCAGTCGGGATGTCGGCTTGTTCCCGTTGCATACCGCCGTGCACAAGATGACCGGGCTGTCGGCCGCACGTTTTGGGCTATCCGAGCGTGGCGAAATCCGCGAAGGGCACTGGGCTGACCTGGTGCTGTTCGACTCGTTGCGCGTACGTGATGTGGCGGACTTCAAGGAACCGCAACGGGCGGCGGAGGGCATTGATGGCGTGTGGGTCAACGGCGTATTGAGCTACAGCGAAGGGCAGGCGAACGGCGAAAGGCCGGGGCGGTTCCTGGCGCGCAGTGGGGATTTGCGGAGTGGGTTCGTGGCGGGTCGGTAGATCGGTTTGGCTTTCATCGCAGGCAAGCCAGCTCCCACAGTGGATCGGGGTGGGGCTGGATGAATGCGCTCCACTGGGGGAGCTGCCTGCGATTGCGGTCTGCCATTCAACAATGGAACCCCCTATAGTTGTGGTTTTCAGGCACGGAGGCGGATGCATGCACTTAGGAAAAGTCACCCCCATTTTGCGGATTTTCGACGAGGCCAAGGCGCTGGAGTTTTACGTCGATTTCCTGGGGTTCAAGGTGGATTGGCAGCATCGCTTCGAGGCGAATTTTCCGCTGTATTTGCAGGTTTCGCTGGGCGATTGCGTACTGCATTTGTCCGAGCACCATGGCGATGCGTCACCGGGCGCAGCGGTGCGGATCCAGGCGCAAGGGGTGGATGCCTATCAGCAGCAGTTAGTGGGCAAGGACTACCGGTATGCCAAGCCTGGGGTTGAAGAAACGCCCTGGGGCTCGCGTGAGATGAGCATCAAGGACCCGTTTGGGAATCGGGTCGTGTTTGTCGAGGAAGGCGAGGGCTGAGGGGAAATCGCAGGCAATAAAAAACCGCCTTAGTAAGGGCGGTTTTTTATTGCAAACCCAGTTAGTGGCTGGGGTTGCACTCTCAAAGGACGCAATCGACCCGCAGGCAGATACTAACGCCCGTCATTTCATCACGCAAGGCCGAGCGATGCCTGATAAAGCTCGCTTTACCGCATTTTTTCTGCACAGGCTCAACTGCAAAAACTTGTAATGAATCCAGCGAACGATACTGGATATTTGACCACTGTCGGACACACCTCAAACGAGGATCTTCGTTAGGATCTTCCCCGTTCTGCGTTTGTCGCTTTTTGGGTGAGCCGGGTATGCGCGCGAATTCTGGACCGACCGCCACGGGCTAGTAATCCGTGCCGGATTGATGCGGAAGGACCATTAGCCCGGCCACCTCAATGGACGCAATCGACTCGCGTCCGAAGGCTCACGTGTTCCGATAAGTGCGCTGGAGGTAAGGCCCAACCTAGGGAGGGCCGAGTATGTCTAAGTTTGCACGACGTACGTGGGACCTCGTAGTGAATGCCTTGCGTGTTTATCACGTGTGGACATTCCTGCGGGACAGCTTCGATGACCTGTAAGGCCTGAGAAGTGAAGCCGCCTCGGTGCATGCCGAGGCGGCTTTTTTGGTTTGTCAGACCCGGAAATGACTGACCATCTGCTGCAACTGGCTGCCCAAACGCGCCAGTTCCACACTCGACTTGGCGGTCTCGTCACTCGCCGTTGCGGTCTGCTCCGACACATCCCGCACATTCACGATGCTGCGACTGATCTCTTCCGCCACGGCGCTCTGCTGCTCGGCGGCGGCCGCAATCTGCTGGTTCATCGACTGGATGTTCGACACCGTACGGGTGATGTTCTCCAGTGACACACCGGCCTTGCGCGTCAGTTCGACGCTGCTGTCGGTGAGGCTGCGGCTGTTGTTCATCACGTTGGCCACTTGCTGCGTGCCGTTTTGCAAACCGGCGACCAGGCCTTCGATTTCCTCGGTGGACTTCTGCGTGCGCTGGGCCAGGCCGCGCACTTCGTCGGCGACCACGGCAAACCCGCGGCCGGCCTCACCGGCCCGCGCGGCTTCGATCGCAGCGTTGAGGGCGAGCAGGTTGGTCTGTTCAGCCACGGCCTTGATCACGTCCATCACGCTGCCGATCTTGTTGCTCTCTTGCTGCAGGTGCGTCATTGCGTCCGTGGAGCGCGCCACTTCGGCGGCCAGGCGCTCGATCTGAGCGATGGCTTCGGCCACCACCTTGTCGCCTTCACGGGCTTGGCCGTCCGCGTCGGACGCGGCCTGAGAAGCTTGCTCGGCATTGCGCGCCACTTCCTGCACGGTGGCGGTCATCTCGTGCATGGCAGTGGCCACTTGATCGGTCTCGATCTTCTGGCTGTTCACGCCTGCACTGGTCTGTTCGGTCACGGCCGACAACTCTTCGGCGGCGCTGGAGATCTGCATCACGCCGTCGCGGATACCACTGATCAACTCACGCAAGGTGGTGCCCATGCGCTGGATGCCTTGTTGCAGCACGCCCAGCTCATCGCGGCGGGTCACCTGGATGTTGTGGCTCAAGTCGCCCGAGGCGATGCGTTCAACCACGGCCAGGGTGTCTTGCAGAGGGCGAGTGATCTGGCGGGTGATGACCAGGGCGGCAACGATGCCGACCAGCAGGGCCAGCAATGTGCTGATCAGTTGCAGGCTGCGGGCTTGGGCGCTTTCCGCGTCGCGGCGGTCGAGCTGGATGTCGTAGAGCTTATCGCTGATCGAAACGATGTCAGTGCCCTGGGTGGTCATCTCGGCACGGGCAGTGACGATGTTGGCGTTGGCGGCCTTGTAGCTTTGCACGGCGGTGCGGTAAGCGCCGAGGGCGGTCTCTAGCGAGGCCAATGCCGCTTGCTGGCTGCTGCCGAACGCGGCGCTGAGATGCTTCAAGCCACTGATGGCTTTCTCGATTTGCGCGGCGGCGCGGGCTTCGGTTTCGGCGTTGACGTTGTTGGTGTAGCCGCGCACTTCGTAGCGAGCCAGTTGGAAGTCTTCCTTGGCATTGGTCACGGCCTGGTATTGCGTGTAGCGCTCGGCACTCTCGGGCATTTGCTGCACGCTGGTGTCCAGGGCGTTGATCTGTGCGTTGGCGATGTCTGCCTTGTCGCCCATGACTTGGCGCGCAGCGCTGCCGTTGCGGTAGGCCTCGCGCATCTTGTTCAGGGACTGCTGGTACGCGGTGATGATGGTCTTCTGCTCGTTGAGCAGCTTGAGGTTTTCCGGGCTCTTGAAGCTGTCCAGCAGTTTCTGTTGCTGGGCGGCGAAGGCGTCGAGGTTGGTCTGTACGTTCTGCGCCACGGCTTCGTCGCCGTTGGCCAGCATGTATTGCAGGCGCACGATGCGCAGCTTGGTCAGCGAGGCGTTGAGCTGGGTAATGTCGCTCATCCAGTTGCTGCGATCGATCAGGCCGCCCAGGCTGGTCCAGCCGGTCAAGGCCAGGATCGAGGTGAGGACCAGTACCAGGCCGAAGCCCAGGCCCAGTTTGAGGTTGACGCTGATGTTGCCGAACCAGCTGTTCATCGAATGCTCCGCAAGTTGATGTTTGTCTGCTGGACGGTGTTGTTGTTTGACCCAGCCAAAGTAAGTAGATGGGTATCGGCGGCGATACATGATTCTGAAATGACTTTTTCGGCTGGGGGGTTAAAACAGGCACCCTGCCCGATGAACGGGCAGGGGGCTGGCGGCCTATCCCGCCACTAGTGTCAGCCCCATGCCTCTTGGAGGGGAGGCCTTGAGCGCTTCGACCAATTGAGAAAGATAGTAGAAGCGTAATTGGCTGAAGGCTTCCCAGCGCGCAACGAAATACTGGCCCTTTTCGTCGATTTGAATCGGTGTGGTGAGAATTTCATTGCTACGTGAAAAATGCACCAGGTTGACCTCGTTAGCGTTGGGGCGCTCGATGAAGAAGTGCCCGGGTGCCGTCAGCTTGCTGCGGTCCGGCGGAGGTTCGACGGGGAGGGGCTGCGGCCGCCCTGCAATGCCCACTTCGACGCGGTAGTCGCTGCGCAAGGCCACGCCGTAGCTGTCATCAACCGATTGCCAGCCAGCGCTATGCAATGGCTTGGCCAATTGCGGTGTGGTGTCACGCACATGGAGGCTGACGGCATCCTGCAACTGCGCGATGCCCGGTACACCGACATACATGTCCGTGTGTGCACTGCCCATGAACGCCACCCACTTATGCGGACCAAGGGCCTGTTGGTCCGAGCTGATCACCTGGTTGGCAAAGTAGCTGAACAGCTGGGCGCGCTTGTTTTCCCCACTAAGGCCTTTGACGTGATAGCTGGCGGTGCAGTCCAGCGCGCGGATGCGGATCCCGTGTTTATTGGCAGCCTTGACCACCTGGGTGAAGCTGTCCGGGCCCTGGTATTGCGGCATATGGCCGGCGTCCATACCGAGCAGGTAATTTTCCAGAATGCGCGGCATTTTCAGCGTGCGCTGGTAAGTCTCCAGTGCGGCCTGGTGCAGGTCGGTGAGCAGATGCTCCATGTATAGCGTCTTGACCCCCTGTTTTTTCAGGTGCTTGAAGTTGTCGATCAGCAGCCGCTTGCTGGCGCGGGCACTGTGGGCTTCGCCGATGACCAGCCCGAGTTTTTGTTGGTACAGCCGCTCGATGAACACGGTTTCACTGCTGGTCGTGGCCAGGTTTGCCGGCACATTGCGTGGGGGCACTGTGAAATCGCTGAAAAATGCTTTGGCCTCGTCCGAAAGCCGCTGCCGGGTTTGGCTGAAGGTAGATTGCGCGGCAGCATGTCGGGGGGTGGAAATTGAGTAGCGAGTGTCGAGGCCGCGATGGGTCTGCCTGATCAGGTTGATATCGCTGCGAATGCCTGAGGGCAGGTCGAACACGGCGTAGTGGCTGACAGCGATTGCCGGCGTGCCCGATGTGCTGGGTGTGCGTATCGTGACGTGGGTGGTTGGCAGGGCCAGGGTGAAATCACCGCGGGATTGTGCGCTAGTGGCGGTGTCGGGCCATACGCCGATGCGCTGGCCGGGGGCGGCATCTTCAACCCGCAGGGCCGGGGTGTTTTGCAGATCTGCCAGGCCCGCGACCTGTTCATAAGTACCCAGGCGGCTGGACTCCACCAGCGCCACCCAGCCTTCGCCGGGGTTGTTTTTCAGGTTTTGTTCAATCACCGAGTGGGAGTAGAAATTGCGCAGCTTGCTGCTGCGGGGAATGAAGCGCGGACCATCCCCCAGAGCCAGTACGTGCTCCATATGGTACGAGGCGGACCCGTCGATGCCATCGAGGGCGATATTCAAGCGTTGGGTCTCCAGCAGCAATTTTCGATAAGTGAAGGGGGCATCGGCGGTGAGCCCCAGGGTTCGATCGACTTGCATCAGATGTTGTTCGACCTGTGCCAGCGCATAGGCCTTGCTGCCGCCGAGCTGGTTGTTGAGGACCTTCAGCTTGCGATGGAACAGGTCGCGGGGCAGGTTTTCGATGTAGACGCGCTTGAGCCCCTGTTCGGCCAGTGCAGGCAATTGTTCGATCAACAGTTGTTTGCTGGCAATGGAGCTGTCGAGGGCGCCGATGATCAGGCGCTTGTTGCGATTGAACAGGGTTTTGAGGATATCCACAGGCGCGGCTTCGACCGCGAACACGGGCAAGGGGGATTTGGGCGCGGCAACGGGCAACGCCGAAAAGAACGCCTCGGCGCGCTGGGCCAGCAGCTCGATCTGTTTGGCGTACGCCGTGCGCAAGGGGGCCGCTTCGGTGAAGACCTTACCTTGGGCTGCACCGGCAAAGTCGGCCTCCATATCCTGAAAATAGGTCTTGAACTCCGGGTCGAACAACGCGCGGAAGGTCTTGGCCTGGTCGGGCGCTACGTCGAATACTTCCAGCGGGCTGCTCTCATCGGCCAGCAGTTTTTCGTACTTCTTGCGCCCGCCACCGATCACACCGGAACGCACCCATTGGCCATCGGCATTGCGGTTGACCCACCGTGCAGTGGACAGCAACTGGCCGCTCTGCGGGTCATGGCGATAGAGCAAATAGCGACCCAATGCATCCGGGGTATTTGCCGCCCACAGTGAACTCCCGTCAAACAACACCGGTTGCATACCCTCGGGCTTGAGCATCGTCATCTGGTTGATCAGCGCCTTGTCGACGGCTTGCGTGCTGGTGTGGATCGTCGGGCGCAGTGACTTGAAGACGCCCTTGAACGCTGGACGTACGTCGAACAATAGCGCGCCGCTCACGTTGGCCAGGTAACCGAGGTAGTGTTGCAGGGCGCTGTCTTTGTCGTTCTGGTGGTAGGCATTCAGGGCAAGCATGGCGTCCTTGAAGGCCAGCAGCCCGCCCAGGGTCAGGCTGAGTAACGGGAAGGGCATGGTGGCCACGGCGGTCAGCCACTCGACGCAGGTCCACAGAATACCGGTAATCATCTGAAGCCGATTGGCCGTAGTGGCGTGCACGTCATCAATCTTGCGTTGCAGGTTCATGTTGTAGAACTCATGGCGCAGATCGGTCAGCGGTGTGATGTGCTGGATATTGTCATGCCGTGCAGGGCTCGGGGTGGTGCGGTCGATCTCTACCGGCAACCCTTCACGAGCGGTTTCCAGGAACTGTGCAACCCGTGCCATTGACGGCAACGGTACCCGCGCGCCCCAGTAAGCAGGCATGCCCTCGACTTTTTTGAGCAGGTAGTTGAACAGCCTGGCCTCGCGCCAACCAATGCCATCCGGCGCATCAGGTGTGTAAAGCAATATCGGGTTGTCGCCGTGGCTGAACAGGTAGTTGCCGATCACCCAGTCCCCATTAATGGACAGCCGGTGCACCCTGTAGGTGTTGCGCTCGAGGGTGCCGCTGTCGGACAGACCGTCAATGGCTTTCTCCAGCCAGGCCAGGTCAGCCTGAGTGAGGTGCCCTTGCAGGCAGGATTCCAGAGCGGCGCCTTTCATTTGTAGCTGTATGATTGCCAGCACGGCATTGCGTCGTTTGTCATAACCCGGGCTGTCACTGTTTTGCAGGCGCCGGCGGATTTCGTCGGTGTAGCGTTGGCCGATCCACACGCCTGTGACGGAGCGTGCGACGTTCTGTGCTGTCAACGGGCTCAGGTCAACACCGGGCGGGCCGCGAAAGGTCGCGGAGGCTGAAAACTTTTCATTGATAAAGCCGATGCCATCCTCATACCCGTCTCGATACAGTGTGGTGTAAGACACCGGCGCCGGGGCAGCGCCGATCAGTGGTTTGGGGGCGTAGGCGAACACTGTGTCCGGGTCAATATCGTTTTGCTGACGACCTAGCAGCCGGTTGAGACTGAGCCTGGCTTGTTCGTGGAGGTAGCGTTCAAACGCAGGAACGCTGGATTCAGCGTCCGGCCTGGCGTTGTAGACACTCAGTGCGCCGGCGGCATCATCGGCCAGGTTTGCCAGGCGGCTGCGGTCATTGGCAGAGGCCTTGCGGTACCAGCCCGGTGAGCTGAACTCATAGTCATCCAACTGTATCGTCAGTTGGTGCGCGGCTATCGCTTCCAGGCAGTCGTTATAGGTGCTTGGTGTGCCGAAGGTTACTTCCAGGTGCTCGTTGGCGTCAGGGCGCAGGCTGATACTGCGCAGGAAGTCACGCATCTTTGGCTTGAAACGCAGCGGCACTTGTTCCAGCAGGTAATCGCTCATGCTGCGCCCCTTGAGGCGAGCCGTACTGGCTGTCCAGCCGATGATGTGGGTCTGGCACTCACGTAGCGTGCGGAATGCGATGAACTGTTGGGCGCTCGGCGCATCGGGCGTACACAGCAGCAAGCGCGTGATCCGGCCCTGGCCGTCTTCTTCGCGCAGCAGCCACAGGTCCTTGAGTTGTGCGCCGTGAAGCAGCACGGTCTGGGCATGCAACTGTTGGCTCGGGTGTTTTTGCAGGTCTTCGAAACTTCGAAAATCATCCGGGGCCAGATGGCCTTGCAGCCTGGCGATGTGGGCCATGAGTACGAGGCGCTGATCGAAGAAGTTGCAGGCAGCCAGCTTGATCTGTGGCGTGGCCAGTGCTGTTTTCAGCGTGCTGGCGAAGTCCAGCCGCGGTTGCAGGTCTTGCAGCAGTGTGATCAGGGTTTGCACGTTGAGGTGGGCGTGGGCCACACCTAGCGGCGCACCGGCGTAGGTCAGGGTACTGCGCTCCAGAAACGCTGAGCCGGGTGTACTGTCACCGGGATGCACACCGCGCAAGGTCAATTCCACCAATGAGCGTTGCTGGTTGTAGGTGCCGACCTGAGGCACCGTACGAACGGTGGTGATGTGTAGCAGGTCTGGGTCCAGGTCGTGGATATCCAGCTCATCGGCCAATTGCTCGGCCCATTGATGGCGGGCCAGTGCTTGAGGGGTCGCGGCGGGGCCGAACAGGTCGAGGAAAGTCTGGCGAGCCCTGTTGTAGTGGTGCAGCTGCTGGTCGATGGTCGTGCGCTCGAGCGTATTGGCGCTGCGATACCAGTCGGGCAGGGCGTTGAACAGGTTGCGCTCAAGCAGGCGCTGCGCGCGAAAGTCCAAGCGGGCAGTGAGGTCGGGCAGCGCGGCGTGGAGCGCGTCGTCGAGGTGCTGCTTGAGTTGGGTGGCGTTCAGCTGAGCGTTCTCGGCCAAGGCCAGGGCGTGGAGGATGTCTTTTTTGCGCTTTTCGAGCAGGGCTTGATAGGCGTATTCGAACAGCGGTTGACCTGTGATCGGTTGCAGTGCCAGCGGCCAGATATCGGTGACGGCCAAGTGTTGATACCGCACTGGCAAATGACGACTGAATTCAGCATGGCCGCTGCGCGGTGTCATGGCTTGCAGCAGGCCACGGTCGAGGTCTTGCAAGGTAGCGAAGGCTTCCAGCCCGCGTGAGGGCGTGAAGAGCAGCACCGGCCCAACGTTCGTGTCACCGCTCAGGCTGTCTACAGTTGGGTTGGCCTGGCGTGTCAGCACGAACGCCCCGGCAAACTCGATGCGCTCGTCCTGGTAATCGAAGGTCAAGGCGTACAGGCCGGGGCGTAGTGCCGGAGGGCGGGAGCAGTCTTCCAGCATCTGCAGGTCGGAGGGGGATAGCAGGGCATCACTGACGTTAAGCCGGGTTTCCTGTTCCAGCGCTTTGATGCCGGCGGTGTCGGTCAGGTAGGTCTTGCGGCTCTGGCCATGGACGGCACTGGTGTCGTCCAGATCTTGCAGTTGGGTGTCGAGGCGGGTTTTCAGCTGGCTCAGTTGGCTGGGGTCGGTCAGGTCCAGTGTTTGGTAAAAGGCTCTGGCCTGGGTCATGTAGGCCAGGTTGATGCGCTTGAGGGCGGTGTTGAGGGTGTCCAGTGCCAGCCGCTCGGCTGGCAGGGTGACGGGGCGTCGACTGTAAGGGCGCAGTGTCGGATCGATTTCCAGCAGATGGCTATGGATTTGTTGCAGGGCTAGCGGGTTATTCTGCGTACTCATCGGTACGGTCCCAGGGTGATGAATGGAATCACCAGCATGGGCGGCGGCGGCTTGTGCCCGGCTGTAGATAGCTATGCCGTGGCGCTCATCAAGGTTGGGTGTTGTGTGCTAGTCTGCTGGCCCTTTTAGATCTGGAGGGCACGGTAAATCGTGCCTTCCTACAGCGGAGCACCTTCATGTCCGAAGTTAATCTGTCCACCGACGAAACCCGCGTCAGCTACGGTATTGGCCGCCAACTGGGCGACCAACTGCGCGACAACCCGCCACCGGGCGTGAGCATCGACGCGATCCTGGCCGGCCTGACCGACGCTTTCGCCGGCAAGCCAAGCCGTGTCGACCAAGAGCAAATGGCTGCCAGCTTCAAGGTCATCCGCGAAATCATGCAAGCCGAAGCGGCTGCCAAGGCTGAAGCGGCCGCTGGCGCTGGCCTGGCATTTTTGGCTGAAAACGCCAAGCGTGATGGCATCACCACCCTGGCTTCCGGCCTGCAATTTGAAGTGCTGACTGCCGGTACTGGCGCCAAGCCGACCCGTGAAGACCAAGTGCGTACTCACTACCACGGCACCCTGATCGACGGCACTGTGTTCGACAGCTCCTACGAGCGCGGCCAGCCTGCAGAATTCCCGGTCGGCGGCGTGATCGCTGGCTGGACCGAAGCCCTGCAACTGATGAATGCCGGCAGCAAATGGCGCCTGTACGTGCCGAGTGAACTGGCTTACGGCGCTCAAGGCGTTGGTAGCATCCCGCCGCACAGCGTTCTGGTGTTTGACGTCGAGCTGCTCGACGTTCTGTAAGACCTGCTGATTACTGCGGGTGTTGGGCTTGTATGGGAGCGGGCTTGCTCGCGAATGCATCAACGCGGTCTGTCTGATACACCGTGTTGTCCGCTTCGCGAGCAAGCCCGCTCCCACATAAAGCCCATTCCCAAAGACCGTACAGTTTGCTTCATGGATGGAACTTGCCATTCAACTCCGTGGCCGGGCGCAATGCTCGGGCATAGCAGAACAGAAACAGATTACGCACGACCTCTTTCAGCACCCCAGGCTCACTGGAACTCAGGCCGTTCACGTCCAGGTCGCCCTGGTCCTGCAGTTCATTCAGCGCTTCTTCTTCCAGTACCGCACAGACTTCACCGGTTTCCCGATGCAGGATCCGCAGGTAAGGGTGTGGGCGATCCAGCCAGGCATCGATCAAATACGTCATGAGTCATTCTCCTTGATGAGTTTCAATGAGAATAATTCTTATTCGTGGAATAGCAAGTGCCTATTGGCGGATTCTGGATTTTTCTGTGTGGATATTGCGCGGGATCAACGGGGAGAGCGAAACGCCATCCCGCGACGGGCGCGGGATGGAAGCAGCAGGTTCAGACCTTGCGCACGAACTCGGACTTGAGCTTCATCGGGCCGATACCGTCGATCTTGCAATCGATATCGTGGTCGCCGTCGCACAGGCGGATGTTCTTGACCTTGGTGCCAACCTTGACCACCAGGGAGGTGCCCTTGACCTTGAGGTCCTTGATCACGGTAATGGTGTCGCCGTCCTGCAGCACATTGCCGACGGAGTCTTTCTTCACGGTTTCATCGCCGGCCGCTTCGGTCTCGCCGTTGGCGGACCACTCATGGGCGCATTCCGGGCAGATCAGCTGGGCGCCGTCTTCGTAGGTGTATTCGGAATTGCATTTCGGGCAGGGTGGCAACGTGCTCACTAAGGCTCCTTGAGAGTCAGGATGGCTAAAGGGCGCACATTATATAGGGTTTATTGCGAGGGAGGACGCAGTCTTGAGCTGGCAATACAAACTAAATGTGGGAGCGGGCTGGCTCGCGAAAGCGGGACTCAGTCAGCACATATACTTACTGATACACCGCTTTCGCGAGCAAGCCCGCTCCCACACAAGCCCTTTCCTACATGGGGCCGGGTCAGTGAGTGCGGGCTACCGCAAATTCACTCAGCTCAACCAGGGCATCCCGGTATTCGCTGGCTGGAATCACTTCCAGGCACTGGATGGCACGGGCGACGAAATCGCGTGCCAATTGAGCGGTGTAATCCAGAGAGCCCGAAGCCTCTACGGCGGCACGAATGGCCTCCAGGTCTTCGATCCCGCCTTTCTGGATCGCTTTGCGCACCAGCGCAGCCTGTTCTGGCGTGCCTTCGCGCATGGTGTAGATCAGCGGCAGGGTCGGCTTGCCTTCGGCCAGGTCGTCACCGACGTTCTTGCCCAGGGTTTCGGCATCGCCACGGTAGTCGAGCAGGTCGTCCACCAGCTGGAACGCCACGCCCAGGTGGTCGCCAAAGGTGCGCAGCGCTTCGGCCTGTTCGGCGGTGGCACCACACAATGCGGCGGCACTGTGGGTCGAGGCTTCGAAGAGCATCGCGGTTTTGCCGCGAATCACTTCCATATAGGTTTCTTCGGTGGTGCTGGCGTCGCGGACCTTCGACAGCTGCAACACTTCGCCCTCGGCGATGATACGTGTGGCCTGTGAAAGAATCTTCATCACCGGCATCGAGCCCAGCTCGACCATCATTTCGAAGGAGCGCGAATAGAGGAAATCACCCACCAAAACGCTAGGGGCGTTGCCCCACATTGCGTTGGCGGTCTCGCGGCCACGGCGCATGCCGGACATGTCGACTACGTCGTCATGCAGCAGGGTAGCGGTATGCAGGAACTCAATGGTGGCGGCCAAGAGGCGCAGGTCATCGCCCTCACGGCCCAGGGCCTTGCCGCACAGCAACACTAATAAAGGACGCAGGCGTTTGCCGCCCGCCGACGTAATGTAGTCGCCAATTTTGGAGACCAGCGGCACTTTAGACGTCAGCTGCTGCTTGATGATGCCGTCGACGGCGCTAAAATCGTCCGCGACCGCGCGGTAGAAAGCTTGGGGTTGCATCAGCGACAGTCGCTCCAGAAGGGTTGCGCGGCATGCTAGGACCCTCACCCCCGGGTGTCAAGGCGCGATAGACGGCCCCTTGCAACACGATGTTGGCTTGCGTACAATCGCGCACCCTGAACTTCCTGGGCAGCACCTGCCTTACGCAATTGCATTCGGGACGTCCATCCCATGCAGCCATGCCAGCCAATACCTTTTCTTATAAAGCGCTGGGTGAGCAGGATTATCGGAGAAATACCATGTCGTACGCAGTAATTGTTACTGGTGGCAAGCAATACAAGGTCGCCCCAGGTGAATACCTGAAGATCGAAAAACTGGAAGTCGCTACTGGCGAATCCGTGACTTTTGATCGCGTTCTGTTGGTCGCCAATGGCGATGACGTGAACATCGGCGCTCCAGTTGTTGCTGGCGCTACCGTTGTGGCTGAAGTGATCTCCCAAGGTCGTCACGATAAAGTCCGCATCATCAAGTTCCGTCGTCGTAAGCACCACATGAAGCGTATGGGCCACCGCCAGTGGTACACCGAGATCAAAATCACCGGTATTCAGGCTTAATTTCAGCCTAATTCCTCACTAGGAGAATTGACTCATGGCACACAAAAAAGCTGGTGGTAGTACCCGTAACGGTCGCGACTCAGAAGCCAAACGCCTTGGCGTGAAGATGTATGGCGGCCAGAAAATCATTCCGGGCAACATCATCGTGCGTCAGCGCGGCACCCAATTCCACGCCGGTTACGGTGTAGGCATGGGTAAAGATCACACTCTCTTCGCGAAAATCGAAGGCGTGATCAAGTTTGAAGTAAAAGGCGCGTTCAACCGCCGTTACGTGAGCGTTGTCGCAGCTTAATTGCGAGATCGCTGGAAAAGCCCTGTCTTGCGACGGGGCTTTTTCGTTTGTGGGGTGAGTCTCTTGCAAAGCTGTTTGTAATGGACGCAAGCCGCCGGATTTGCGGCGGTTGCTTGAGGTCGCTACGCTCATTTTTGCAAGAGTCTTATGTCTTGGTTTCTTAAGCTCGTCCATGCGACGAGAGGCGTTTTGTTATGAAGTTCGTTGATGAAGTTTCCATCCGAGTAAAAGCAGGCGACGGCGGTAACGGTTGCATGAGTTTCCGTCGCGAAAAATTCATCGAAAACGGTGGCCCGAACGGCGGCGACGGTGGTGACGGCGGTTCCATCTACATGATGGCCGACGAAAACCTCAACACCCTGGTCGACTACCGTTACACCCGGCACTTCGATGCCGAGCGTGGCTCCAACGGCGGCAGCACCGACTGCACCGGCAAGAAAGGCGAAGACCTGGTACTGCGTGTACCGGTCGGCACCACGATCATCGACTCCGCTACCCAGGAAGTGATCGGCGACCTGACCAAGGCCGGCCAGAAGCTGATGGTTGTGCAAGGTGGCTGGCACGGTCTGGGTAACACCCGATTCAAGTCCAGTACCAACCGTGCGCCGCGCCAGACCACACCTGGCAAGCCGGGTGAGCAGCGTGACCTGAAGCTGGAAATGAAAGTACTGGCTGACGTGGGCCTGCTGGGCTTGCCGAACGCCGGTAAAAGTACGTTCATTCGCTCGGTTTCGGCCGCCAAGCCGAAAGTCGCCGACTACCCGTTCACCACCCTGGTGCCAAACCTGGGCGTGGTCAGCGTCGACCGTTGGAAAAGCTTCGTGATCGCCGACATTCCCGGCCTGATCGAAGGTGCTTCCGATGGTGCAGGCCTGGGGATTCGCTTCCTCAAGCACTTGTCCCGCACCCGTCTGCTGCTGCACCTCGTGGACATGGCGCCGCTGGATGACACCAGCGCACCGGACGCCGCTGAAGTGATCGTCAGCGAGCTGACCAAGTTCAGCCCGTCCCTGGCGGAGCGTGATCGCTGGCTGGTACTGAACAAATGCGACCAGATCCTCGAAGAAGAGCACGAGGCGCGCGTCAAGGAAATCGTCGACCGCCTGGAGTGGGAAGGCCCGGTCTACGTGATCTCGGCCATCGCCAAAGAAGGCACTGAGCGCCTGACCCGCGACATCATGCGCTACCTGGAAGACCGCGCCGACCGCCTGGCGGCCGACCCGGTGTTCAAGGCCGAACTGGCCGAACTCGACCAGCGCATCGAAGACGAAGCCCGCGCCCAGCTGCAGGCCCTGGACGACCAGCGTGCCCTGCGCCGCAGCGGCGTGAAGTCGGTCCATGACATCGGCGACGACGATTGGGACGAAGAAGACGTGGATGATGAAGACGGTCCGGAAATCATTTACGTGCGCGACTGATTCGTTGCAGTAAACTTGAACGCCGCTCCTTTTAGAGCGGCGTTTTAGTATCCGGGTTTAACGTTATGGGCCGCGCTGGGTCGCGCAGCCCTCAATCTAAGGTTGAAGATGATGCGGAGCAAAGTGACAGGTGCGCAGCGCTGGGTCGTAAAGATCGGAAGTGCGCTGTTGACGGCGGATGGCAAAGGTCTGGATCGCACAGCCATGGGCGTCTGGGTTGAGCAGATGGTGGCCTTGCATGAGGCCGGTGTGGAGTTGGTGCTGGTGTCGTCCGGGGCGGTTGCTGCCGGGATGAGCCGCCTCGGCTGGACCGCGCGACCCAGCGCGATGCACGAACTGCAAGCCGCCGCCGCCATCGGCCAGATGGGCCTGGTGCAAGCCTGGGAATCCAGCTTTGCCGAGCACGGCCGCCACACGGCGCAGATCCTGCTGACCCACGACGACCTGTCCGACCGCAAGCGCTACCTCAATGCCCGCAGTACCCTGCGCGCGCTGGTAGAACTGAAAGTCATCCCGGTGATCAACGAAAACGACACCGTGGTCACCGACGAAATCCGCTTTGGCGACAACGACACCCTGGCCGCCCTGGTGGCCAACCTGGTGGAAGCCGACTTGTTGGTGATCCTCACCGACCGCGATGGCATGTTTGACGCTGACCCACGCAACAACCCCGATGCCCAGTTGATCTACGAAGCCCGCGCCGACGATCCGGCCCTGGACGCCGTGGCCGGCAGCGTCGGCGGTGCCCTGGGCCGTGGCGGCATGCAGACCAAGCTTCGTGCAGCGCGCCTGGCTGCACGTTCCGGCGCGCACACGATCATCGTCGGTGGGCGCATCGAGCGCGTGCTGGACCGCCTCAAGGCCGGCGAGCGCATCGGCACGCTGCTGTCGCCGGAACGCGGCATGCTGGCGGCGCGCAAACAATGGCTGGCCGGTCACCTGCAAACCCGGGGCACCCTAGTGCTGGACGATGGTGCGGTGTCTGCATTGTCCCAAGGCAACAAGAGCCTGCTGCCGGTCGGCGTCAAGCTGGTGCAGGGCAGCTTCCGGCGTGGTGAGATGGTGGTGTGCGTTGCGCCGGATGGTCGTGAGATCGCCCGTGGCCTGGCCAACTACAGCGCCCTGGAAGCCCAGAAAATCATTGGACAATCGTCCGATGCGATTGTCGGACTATTGGGTTACATGGCGGAACCGGAACTGGTTCACCGCGACAACCTGATCCTGGTCTAACCAAAGGAATACACGATGCGCGTAATGAAGGGATTACTTGGCCTGCTGCTGGCCATGCCGCTGCTGGCCTCGGCCGAAGAAATCGGCCAGGTGTCGACCGTGTTCAAATTTGTCGGCCCCAACGACCGGATCGTCGTCGAAGCCTTCGATGACCCCAAGGTCGACGGCGTGACCTGTTACCTGTCGCGCGCCAAGACCGGTGGCGTTAAAGGCGGCCTGGGCCTGGCTGAAGACCGCGCCGAAGCCTCGATTGCCTGCCGCCAGGTGGGCCCGATCCGCTTCAAGGGCGAGCTCAAGGACGGCGATGAAGTGTTCAAGGAGCGCACCTCCCTGGTGTTCAAGACCATGCAAGTGGTGCGCTTCCTCGACAAGAAGCGCAACACCCTGGTTTACCTGGTGTACAGCGACCGTTTGATCGAAGGCAGCCCGCAAAACGCGGTGACCGCGATTCCGATTCTGCCCTGGCCGACCGCTCAGTAACCCGCAGGCGAGTTTTGCAATCGACGGCTATGATTGCAGGCTTGCGGGTTGTAATCTCGAAGCGCCGCAATGCGAAGAACATGGGATATCTGGAGTTCGTCATGAGTGCTTTCCACGACCTGAAACTCAAAGCTTTGGACGGACAAGAGCTACCGCTGGCGCCCTTCAAGGGGCAAGTAGTGCTGGTGGTGAATGTGGCCTCCAAATGTGGTTTGACCCCGCAATACGCGGCTTTGGAAAACCTCTACCAGCAATACAAGGACCAGGGGTTTACCGTGCTTGGCCTGCCGTGCAACCAGTTTGCCGGCCAGGAGCCAGGCACCGAAGAGGAGATCCGCGAGTTCTGCGGCTTGAACTACGGCGTGACATTCCCTCTGGGCAGCAAGCTCGACGTCAATGGCCATGACCGTCATCAGTTGTACCGTTTGCTGGCGGGCGAGGGCGCTGAGTTTCCAGGCGATATCACCTGGAACTTTGAAAAATTCCTGCTGGGCAAGGATGGCCGCGTGCTTGCGCGCTTCTCGCCGCGTACCGCGCCAGATGATCCAACGATTGTCCAGGCCATCGAAAAAGCCCTGAGCTGAAACCCTCGCTGTAGGAGCCGGCTTGCCGGCGATGAGGCCAGCAAGTCTTGCTGCGTACTTGCGGATGCTATCGCCGGCAAGCCGGCTCCTACAGAGCTTGCGCCGCTTTTACCCCTTAATCACCCAAATCAATAGTGCTATCCAACACGTTGCACTCTCCATATTATCCACATCATAAATCCCTCTGACGTGGAGTGCTCCCATGCCTGTGCAAGCCTTGTTCAAACCCTTCCAGCTCGGCGCATTGCAACTGTCGACCCGTGTCGTGATGGCGCCGATGACCCGCTCGTTCTCTCCGGGTGGCGTGCCTAACTCCAAAGTGATCGAGTACTACCGTCGTCGCGCCGCTGCCGGCGTGGGACTGATCATCACCGAAGGTACTGTGGTCGGCCACCAGGCTTCCAATGGCTACCCGAATGTGCCGCACTTCTACGGCGAAGCTGCCTTGGCCGGTTGGAAGAAAGTGGTCGACGCCGTGCACGCCGAGGGCGGCAAGATCGTCCCGCAGTTGTGGCACGTGGGCAGCGTGCGCCGTATCGGTACCGAGCCTGATGCCAGCGTGCCGGCCTACGGCCCAATGGAAAAACTCAAGGACGGCAATGTGGTCGTCCACGGCATGACCACGCAAGACATCAAGGACGTGATCAACGCCTTCGCCCAGGCCGCCAAGGATGCCCAGAGCATCGGCATGGACGGCGTGGAGATCCACGGTGCCCACGGCTACCTGGTGGACCAGTTCTTCTGGGAAGGCAGCAACCAGCGCACCGACGAATACGGTGGCAGCCTGGCCAATCGCTCGCGTTTTGCCATCGAACTGATCAAGGCCACCCGTGCCGCCGTCGGCCCGGATTTTCCGATCATCTTCCGATTCTCCCAGTGGAAGCAGCAGGACTACACCGCACGCCTGGTGCAAACCCCTGAGGCGCTGGGTGAGTTCCTCAAGCCGTTGTCTGACGCGGGTGTGGATATTTTCCACTGCTCCACTCGCCGTTTCTGGGAGCCGGAATTCGAAGGTTCCGACCTCAACCTGGCCGGCTGGACCCGTCAGCTCACTGGCAAGCCGACCATCACCGTGGGCAGCGTCGGCCTGGATGGCGAGTTCCTGCAGTTCATGGTCAATACCGATAAGGTCGCGCAACCCGCCAGTCTGGAGAAGTTGCTGGAGCGTTTGAATAACGACGAGTTTGACCTGGTTGCCGTGGGCCGAGCCCTGCTGGTGGACCCGGATTGGGCGGTGAAGGTGCGCGAAGGGCGCGAGGGTGACATCCTGCCGTTCAGTCGTGAGGCGTTGACCACATTGGTGTGATCAGGCCCGTTGGGCGTTGGAGAGGGGCCGGGTATGTGGGTAATCCGGCCGGGATGGGCGCGGGCGATGCCACTGTTGCGGGTGGTGTGCCTCGGGCGTTTGCGCTGGATTGCCCGTAGTCCCTGGAGTGCTGAAGTGCCAATTGCTGTGAGTCGCTGCTGCGCTGATGTGTGTCGACATAAAAAACTCTTTCAGATTATGGGGTGCCCACCTTCACCAGGCAGGTGAGTTATGGGTGGCCATAATCGGAGCGGCGTTCCCGACATATGCAGTTTGATAGCGGCGACTCAGACAATGACTATTGCCTATTCCGAATGGCTGTCACGTAAACCGTCGGCTGTAGCCGCTGAGTGGTGAAGTGGACGACGTGCGCTGTCGACGAATCAGCGTGGGGACGGTAACGGCGGAGCAACGAACTCTCCCTGGCACACACCTCGTAACTGCTGCTCAAACTGCTCGATAATCGCCGGCCAGCCCTGACGGCTGGCATGTTGCCGGGCATTGAGGCGCATGCGGCGCAGGCTTTCGGCGTCTTCGAGCAGCCAGTTGGCGGCATCGCAGAACGCATCTTCGTCCCCCGGCATCGCCAGCACGCCGTTGTAGCCATGGCGAATATGCTGGGTCGCTGCGGCCTGGTCATAGGCCACCACTCCCAAACCCGACGCCATCGCTTCCAGCACCACATTGCCAAAGGTTTCCGTCAGGCTGGGAAACAGGAACACGTCACCTGACGCGTAATGCCGCGCCAGCGCTTCACCGCGCAAGGTGCCGCAGAAGATTGCCTCGGGCAGTTCCTTCTCCATGATGGCCCGTTGCGGCCCATCGCCGACGATGATCAGTTTCATCTGGCGCATAGGGTAGGTGTCTTGCAACGTCTCGAAGCAACGCTTGAGCAGTCCCAGGTTCTTTTCCTGCGCCAATCGACCTACATACAACACAGCGGTTTGCTCGTCGTTCAAGGCCCAGCTTTCACGCAGCGCGTTATCGCGTTTTGCCGGGTGGAACAGCTGGCTGTCGACACCGCGCGACAGCATGCCCAAACGCTCGAAATGCCGACGCTCCAGTTCCAGGCGCTGACTGGCACTCGGCACCAGGGTCAAGGTCGAGCGGTTGTGAAACCAGCGCAAGTAATGGGTGACCATCCGGCTCAACACACTCAAACCGTATTGGTTGGAATACTGTTGGAAATTGGTGTGAAATCCACTGACCACGCTGATGCCCAGGCGCCTGGCTGCGCGCAGGGCAGACAAGCCCAACGGCCCTTCCGTGGCGATATACAGCACATCCGGGCGCTGGCGCGTCCAGCGCCTGAGCAACTTGTGCATCGACGACTGGCCCCATTGCAGGCCGGGGTAACCCGGCAATGGCCAGCCACGACACAGCAGCAATTCATCGTCGCTGGGGCGGCTCTGGTCACTGCCCTGGCGTGGGCGCACCAGCTCGACTTGATGGCCGCGCGCGCGCAAACCCTCGCACAGGCGGCCAAGGGTGTTGGCCACCCCGTTGATCTCTGGCGGGAAGGTTTCGGTAATGAGGGTGATGTGAAGCGAGGCTGTCGTCATGACCCACAGTGTCACCGTGGGCCATGTCGTCATTGTGTCTTCCAGATGATGGATTTATGACGGGGTCACTTTTTGCTGCTGTGCCATCGCCTCGGCACCCTGTTCGCGTACCCAGAACAGCGTGGCCCCGGCCACTGCCGCCGGCATCATCAGCAGGTTCACCACCGGCACCAGCAACACCAAGTAGACGATCCCGCCGAAGCTCATGCTCTGCCAGCGCTTCTGGCGCAGCCAGGCGAGCATTTCGTTCCAGCCCAGCTTGTGGTTGTCGGCCGGGTAGTCGATGTACTGGATCGCCATCATCCACACGCCGAACAACAGCCACAGCGGCGCGGCGACCAGGTTGACCACCGGGATGAACGACAGGATAAACAGGCCGATGGCCCGTGGCAGGAAGTAGCCCAGCTTGCGCATTTCCCGGGCCAGGGTGCGCGGCACCATGGCGATCAGTTCACCCCAGCTGAAGGCCGGGAAGTCATCCGTGCCGCGCACCACCACCTCAACTTTCTCCGAGAGAAAACCGTTGAACGGCGCGGCGATGATATTGGCCAGCATGGTGAAGGTGAAAAACACCATCAACACCACCAGCACCACAAACAGCGGCCACAAGAGGTAATTCAGAAAACCCAGCCAACTGGGCAGCGTCGGCATCAAATGGTCGACCCACAAGCTGAACTGGTGGCCGGCGAAATAGATCAAGCCGACGAACAGCACCAGGTTGATTGCCAGCGGCAGCAGCACAAACAGGCGCAGGCCAGGGCTCAACACCAGTTTGAGGCCTTCACGCAGGTATTGCGGGCCGGAAAGAGCAGGGGCGGGCATGGAGAACTCCGAGCAGAGGGACGAACGCGCCGACCTTACCGGCTTTGCTTCACAGGCGAAAGCCACGACATCAGCAGTAACAAACCCATCGATCAACTAGGTCGACAGCATAGAGACCACCTATGAGCTGGATTGTTATTCCGTATTTCCTTAATCTTGCCCCCCTCTATACGCTGCACCCATTATTTTCAGGACGTGCGAGTTCAAGCCTTCCCCAAGTGCTTCGCAGTCCTTTTTTATTCCAGCCGCCCTGTTGCCCGGGTGGTCGATAGGAGTGAGTCATGTCTGATACCCGTCATTCGCGAGTGATTATTCTCGGTTCCGGCCCTGCCGGTTACAGCGCTGCCGTCTACGCTGCCCGGGCCAACCTCAAGCCGTTGTTGATCACCGGCATGCAGGCGGGCGGTCAGTTGACCACCACCACCGAAGTCGACAACTGGCCGGGCGACGTCCACGGCCTGACCGGCCCGGTGCTGATGGAACGCATGAAAGAGCACGCCGAGCGCTTCGAAACCGAGATCGTGTTCGACCACATCAACCAGGTCGACTTCTCCAAGAAGCCTTACAGCCTGACCGGTGACAGCGGCGTCTACACCTGTGACGCACTGATCATCGCCACCGGCGCCAGCGCCCGCTACCTGGGCCTGCCGTCGGAAGAAGCGTTCATGGGCAAGGGCGTTTCGGCCTGCGCGACCTGCGACGGTTTCTTCTACCGCAACAAGCCGGTGGCTGTGGTCGGTGGTGGTAACACCGCGGTGGAAGAGGCGCTGTACCTGGCCAACATCGCCAGCACCGTGACCCTGGTTCACCGTCGCGAGACCTTCCGCGCCGAGAAGATCCTGATCGACAAGCTGCACGCCCGTGTCGCTGAAGGCAAGATCATCCTCAAGCTCAACGCCACGCTGGACGAAGTCCTGGGCGATAACATGGGCGTGACCGGTGCCCGCCTGAAAAACAACGACGGCAGCTTCGACGAGCTGAAAGTCGACGGCGTGTTCATCGCCATCGGCCACACCCCGAACACGTCGCTGTTCGAAGGTGTGCTGGAAGCCAAAGACGGCTACCTGGTGGTGCAGGGCGGCCGTGAAGGCAACGCCACTGCTACCAACATCGAAGGCATCTTCGCCGCCGGTGACGTGGCTGACCACGTGTACCGCCAGGCCATCACCTCGGCCGGCGCCGGCTGCATGGCGGCCCTGGATGCCGAGCGTTACCTTGATGGGTTGAAGGACGCTTCGTTCTAAACCCGTTGAAATAAAAAAACCGGCTGAGAGGCCGGTTTTTTTGTGCCCGCGATCCAATTAACACCACAAGACAAATGTGGGAGCTGGCTTGCCTGCGATAGCGGTGTGTCAGCCACCACCGCCATCGCGGGCAAGCCCGGCTCCCACATTGACAGTGTTCCGTTGTTGAATCAGCGGCGGGTCAGGGGCTGTGCGGTGAACTTCACACCGGCCAGGCCGTGCGCGATCAGCGCACGAATATTGCCGTGATCGCTTCCCTCCGGCGTGGCCACCACCGAACGGTAATGCTCACCAAACGCCAGCAGCGCTTCCTGATCGCTCAAACCTTCCAGCAGTGCCAAACCCAAGGTCTTGCACGAACCCTCGTTCTGGCCGGCGGCATTTTCAACATCGCCGTTGGTGAAGGCTTGCGGCTGGTAGTCGTAACCCGCGGCTACAAAAGCCAGGGTGTCGGCAAATACATGTTCGCCGCTGTTGAGGCTGGCACGCAGGGCATTCAAATCAGTCATGGGTTTTTCCTTTGGCAAACGCCGCCTGTTGGTCAGCGCTGGCTTCTTTCTGGTAGTGGGCTTTCCACTCGGCATACGGCATGCCGTACACCACTTCGCGGGCGTCATCGAGGCTCAGCTCGATGTGGCGTTCGTCGGCCTCGGCCTTGTACCACTTGGACAAGCAGTTGCGGCAGAAACCGGAGAGGTTCATCAGGTCGATGTTCTGCACATCCTTGCGGCTGTCCAGGTGGGCCACCAGCCGGCGGAAGGCGGCGGCTTCGAGTTCGAGGCGTTGTTGATCGTTCATAGGGCTCACGCAAATCTCAGGGGTTAGCGGCTGGCCGCCAGGGTAATCGACACCGATTCGGCAAAGCGTAGCGCATGGGGCTTGTCCACTTCGACTTCGGCATACAGCACAGACTCGTTGCTCATCACCAGGTCCAGCAGCTCCTGGGTCAGGCGCTCCAGCAGGGCAAAGCGGTTGCCTTCGACGTGGGCAATGATGGCTTTGGTGATGGTGCGGTAGTTCAGCGCGTGGTCGATATCGTTGTCGCGCACGGCTTCCTGCGCGGCATACAGGATGGTCAGGTTGATCAGCACGTCCTGCTTGTTGAGGATCTCATCCTCGTTGATGCCGATGTACGTACGCAGGCACAGGTCCTTGACCCGGATGCGCGCCATGCCTGGTTGAAGTTGTGGCATTGCTACTTGCTCCGTCCAATCAGTTGCAGGAACTCCATGCGCGTGGTGTTCGACTCGCGGAACGCGCCGAGCATCACCGAGGTGTTCATGGTTGAATTCTGTTTTTCCACGCCGCGCATCATCATGCACATGTGCTGCGCCTCAATCACCACCGCCACGCCGGCCGCCTGGGTGACGCTCTGGATGGCGTCGGCGATTTGCCGCGTGAGGTTCTCCTGGATCTGCAGGCGCCGTGCATACATGTCGACAATGCGCGCCAGCTTCGACAGGCCCAGCACCTTGCCCGTCGGAATGTAGGCCACGTGGGCCTTGCCGATAAAGGGCAGCAGGTGATGCTCACACAGTGAGTACAGCTCGATGTCCTTGAGGATCACCATCTCGTCGTTATCGGAGGTGAACAGTGCGCCGTTGACGATGGTTTCCAGGTTCTGCTCGTAGCCATGACACAGATACTGCATGGCCTTGGCGGCGCGCTTGGGCGTGTCGAGCAACCCTTCGCGCTCCGGGTCTTCGCCCAGGCTCTTGAGGATCTCGCGGTAGTGTTGGGGCAGGGACAAGGTCATACAACATCCTCACAAACGGCTTACTTGATATGCCGCCCGCCGTTGACGGTCAGGGTGGTACCAGTGACATAAGGGTTATCCAGCAGGTAACGCACGCTCTGGTAGATCACTTCGGGCCCGGGCTCGATGCCCAGGGCCGACTTGGCCAGCACCTTGGCGCGGTAGGCCGCGTCGTCGCCCTCGTTGAACATCACCATCGCCGGGGCAATGCCGTTGACCTTGATCAGCGGCGCGAACTGCGCGGCGAACGACAACGTGAGGCTGTCGAGCCCGGCCTTGGTGGCGCAGTAGGCGATGTGCTGGCGGCTGCCCTTGCGCACCACGTCATCGCTGATGTGCACGATGTCTGCCGGTGTCGAGCGTTGCAGCAAGGGTGAACAATGCAGGTTGATCAGGTAGGGCGCAAGCATGTGCACGCCGAACATGTCGCTAAACGCTTGGCTCTCGTCGCCTGGGGCTTCTGCAACCCACGCCGAGGCGTTGTGGATGATCGCGCGCAGGCTGTCGGTGTGAGTCTTCAGCTCAGCGATAAAGGCCAGGATCCCGGCCTCGCTGGAGAAGTCGGCAAACACGCCCACGGCGCCACGCTCGCGCAGGGCGTGTACGCCAGGGCGTTCGCTGCGGTAGCTGAAAATCACCGAGTGGCCGTCATCCAGCAGGCGCTCGGCACAATGCAGGCCGACACGCTGGCCGGCACCGGTGATCAGGATCGGGGCGTCTGTTGCAATCATGGGGGACTCGATTCGCTGGCAGGCTCAAATCATACCAGCGACCGCGCCCCCTGTACTCACGCGGCGGCTTCAGTAGCCTTGCGAGGTGCGGGTGCGGGATGCAGCCAGCTGGCCAGCAGGTGAGTCGACAGCGGAATGAACAGGTAAACCATCAATGGCGTGAGTGCCAGGGTGCTGACCAATACGCGGGGAGCCAGGTCCAACTCGCCGAGCAACGGGCCCAGTACAAAGTTGAAAATCAGCGACACCGGGAAAAACGCCAGCCAGATCGCCACCGCCTGCTTCCAGCGCGGTGGTCGTGAACCTGCTGCGCCAAACCAGCCATCAATGCCGCTCACGCGATGCTCTGACGGGTCGGCAAACAGCTCACTGCCACGACCCAGCCAGGCGCTGCGGGAGGCGGAAAACTCCCAGGCATGCAGGGTCTTTTCGTCGGCAAAGCGGAAAATGATCTGGAATTCGTCGTCGTGGGGCGGCGGGGCAAGCACGCCTGAGCCCAGGTAACCAGGGAAGTCGGTGGCCAGTTGTTCGCCTTCGCGCAGCCAGCTCATCAATTCTTCATAGCGCCCTTTGGCCACGCGGCGCGCAACCATCAGGGTGACGGGTGAGGTAGACATTGTGTATCTCCAAGTAATCAGGTGCGCTGGGCCGGGTAGGCGGCGCACAAACGTAGCGGCCGGGTGGGGCTGCTACGTAAAAACAGGCAAGGATTATTCCTGTTTTGCCCAAATACGCCAGAGACTTCGGACAGATCGCCGCAGACCTTGAATCGACGACGGCAATCGGCGTTAAATAGGATCCACATTTGCACGGCTGTTTCCGACTCCAGATGCCCGAAATCATTGCCCCACAGCGTGAAACCACACAAGACAGCCAGGCTGACGACGTGGTGTTGTTTCCGATTCGCGAAGTCGCAAGGCTGACCGGCGTCAACCCGGTCACATTGCGTGCGTGGGAGCGACGGTACGGGCTGATCCAGCCCGTGCGCACCGAAAGTGGGCATCGGCTGTACTCAAGCAGCGATATCGACACCGTGCACCGCATTCTCGACTGGATCGAGCGCGGCGTAGCGGTGAGCAAGGTGAGCAAGATCCTGGCGCGGGATGAGTTGCGCAGCGCGCCAACCAGCACATCGCGCATCGATACCGAGATGGAGTGGAGCCAATGGCAAGTGCAATTGCGCCAGGCCATCAGTGCATTCGATGACCGCCAGCTTGACCGCCTATACGGCCAGATTTTCTCGGCCTACTCCATGGCCGTGGTGTTCCAGGACATCCTGATGCCGCTGTGGCAGCAATTGCTGCGTCACCATGGTGACTTCGGCCAGGCCAGCGAGTGGCTGTTCTTCGACAACTTCCTGCGCTCACGTACCGCGCAACGCCTGCAAATGGCGACGGCAACGCCTGCGCCCAGGGTGCTGTTATCCGCCATCGCCGGGGAGTGCCGCGAGCTGGAGTTGTTGGTTGCAGGCTTGTTGATGTCGACGGAAAACCTCGCGGTCAAAGTCCTGGGGGTTGGTCAGCCCTTCGATGAGCTGACGCTGGTCTGCGAAAAGACCCGGCCCCAGGCGCTGGTGATGTTTTCCAATCGTTTTCCTGGCAGTGAGTTGCCGTTGCGCCTCAAGCGCCTCGCCATGACGCTGGATTGCCCGCTGCTGCTGGCCGGTGATGCATCAGACTTGGCAGAGGCGAGCCTGATGGGCTCGTCGATTGGCTGCCTGGGCAACGACGCACGGCTGATGCAGCGTCGCTTGCAGCAGTTTCTCAGCGGTCAGCTGGATACCTGATCTCAGGCGTGCACCTGTGGATGCACCAAACGGTGCTGATGCAGGATGAACTGGCGTAGGCGCTCGGTCTCATCCGCATCGCCCTGGCTCAGGCGATAGGCGAACAAACCCCGGGCGGTTTCCCGCTCCAGCGTGCCGCGCAGTGCGATGCGTTCGTAGCCGGAAGGGCTGAACCACAGCGAAAAGGTTTTCGGTGGTTTGATCCGGCCACGAATTTCCACCAACACACCCTTGAATGACACCTCGTGCACCCACAGCGCGCCCAGGTTGCCCTTGACGTTCTCCAGTGCCACCGGGGTTTCCAGTGCCAGCCGCCACGGGCGGATCATCGGCCCATCTTCAAAAATGCTCGGCACGCCCAGGCGCAAATGCACCGCGTGAAACTCATCCTCCACCAGATGCAGGGGGAAGGTGAGTTGCTGGTTGTCGAATTGTGCCTGGATGGTGAGGTGGTCGTGAGCGGCCAGCCGGGTGAGCAAGTCACGGATCTGCGCGCCGCCGTTGACGGTCAGGCTCGACGATGCGTCCCGCAGGTTGAGCTGCGGGTTGTGCTGCATGTTCTGGATGAAGTCCAGTTCGTCCTGGGTCAGTAGAGCGTCGCGATGCATGAGGGTGCTCACGGTGAGACATTAAAAAGCCATTATCGCTCTAAAGGCCGCGTTTTCTACAATTTGTTGGTTCCGCTCGTCGCCTGAAGGGCCGCCAACTGGTCTTTCAATTCGGCCACTTGTGCCTCCAACTGCGCAACGCGCTGCTGCGCCTTGACCTGCGTGGTCACGTCTTTTTGCACGCCCACAAAGTAGGTCTGCCTGTCGGCCTCGTTATACACCGTCGAAATCGACAGCTCGTTCCAGAAGGGGGTGCCGTCCTTGCGATAGTTGCGCAGGGTTTCCCGGCAGGAATCGCCGCTGTCGAGGGCCTGGCGAATGGCGATCAAGGCGGGCTGGTCACGGTCGCCCGACTGCAGGAAGCGGCAATCCTGATAAAGGATGTCGTCCACACCATAGCCGGTTATCCGCTCGAACGCCGGGTTGACGTAGATCAGCGGTTTGTCCTTGCCTTCGCGCTCTGCGATGACGATGCCATCGTTGGAAGCGTTGATGACCATTTGCATCAGTTGGGCGTTGATCATTGAGCGGTCCATGGCTGGAGTTTGAAAAGTGGAGTTTATGGCATGCCTTGAATGTTGCACGACGCACGCCGAAACATTTGCGGTAGCTGCTAATATCCCACGCTTTCGCTCAACTACAGGATCAGATTGATGAAAGTCGCCATCCTTTCCGGCTCGGTGTACGGTACCGCAGAAGAAGTCGCCCGCCACGCCGCCGGCATCCTCAACGCCGCCGGTTTCGAAGCCTGGCACAACCCGCGCGCCACCTTGGCCGACGTGCAGGCCTTCGCTCCCGAGGCGTTCCTGGCGGTGACGTCCACCACCGGCATGGGTGAGCTGCCCGACAACCTGCAGCCGCTGTACTCGACTATTCGTGACCAACTGCCTGCCGCCTGGCGCGGCCTGCCTGGCGCCGTGATCGGCTTGGGCGACGCGAGCTACGGCGATACCTTCTGCGGCGGCGGCGAGCAAATGCGCGAGCTGTTCGGCGAGTTGGGCGTGCGCGAAGTGCTGCCAATGCTGCGCCTGGACGCCAGCGAAAGCGTGACCCCCGAAGCCGATGCCGAGCCGTGGCTGGCGGAGTTGGTCACTGCACTGCGCGGCTGACCGGAAACTCGCGCAGCAACGCCAACCAGGCCTGGGCGGCTTTCGACAGATAGGCGCCCTCACGCCAGATAAAGGCGATGTCCCAGCGCAGATAGTCCGGCGCCTTGAGCGTCAGGCGCACCACCCCCGGTCGCACTAGCCCACGGGCGACCACACTGGGCAGCAGCACCACCCCCTGGCCGGCTGCCACCAGTGCCACGAGAAAATCCGCCTGCCCGCTGCGGCCGATCTCCTTCGGGGTGAAGCCCAGCTGCTGACAGGCTTGCATCAACCGATCGTTCAACACAAAGCTGCGCTGGTACATCAGGAATGGCGTGTCGGCCAATTCTTCCAGGCGCACCTGGGCGTTTTCCGCCAAGGGGTGGTCCATCGGCAGCAGGGCATCCAGCGGTTCATCGCAGAAGGCTTGCCAGGCAAAGGCCGGGTCGCTCGGCATCAGGCTGCCACCCACGTCCAGTTCGCCACTCAAGATCGCCTGCTCGATGGTGCGGCTGCCGCCTTCCAGCAATTGGATGGTGACGTTCGGGTAGCGCCTGCGGTATTCGGCAAACAGCCCGGCAAACAACGTGTCCCCCGCCAGCAGCGGCAGGCCCAGGCGCAACTCGCCACGGGTCAGTTGCTGCATGTCATCCAGTTCGCTGAGCAATTCGGACTGCAGGCGCAACATGGCCTCGGCACGCTGCAACACCACCTCGCCCGCGGCGGTCAGGCGGATCTGCGAGCCCGTGCGCTCCAGCAACGGCGTGCCCAGGCTTTGCTCCAGTTGCGCAACCTGTTTGCTCACGGCCGATTGGCTGATGTGCAGGGTTTTACCGGCCTGGGTAAAACCCCCTCGGTGGATCACTTCGACAAAGCTGCGCAGCTGTTTGAATTCCATGGGCCAAATTCCAGTTTGGAATAGTTGGCAGTCTAACAATTCGCTGTGGGGATGGGCATGGCCTCTTTAAAATGGCCTTCTGCGAGGAACCCAAGCCCATGAAACGTTTCACCCTCAAACATCTCGGCCGCCTGCTGACTGAGCTGGTCGTGCTATTGGCCATCTACCTGCTGGGCTGCGAACTGGCCGTGTGGCTGAACTGGCCAATCCCGGGCGGCGTGGTGGGCCTGGGCCTGTTGCTGGCGACCTTTGCCAGTGGGCTGGTCAAGCCGGCCGCCCTGCAACTGGGCGCCGGGGTGTTGATGGCGGAGATGCTGCTGTTCTTCATTCCGGCCTTGATGAGCCTGCTCGATTACGGCGGCCTGTTGCGCAACGATGGCTGGCGCATCCTGTTGGTGATCGGCTTCAGCACGTTGGCGGTGATGCTGGTGACCGCGTTCACCGTCGAGCTGGTGTGCCGCTGGAGAATGCGCCGTGAAGCTTGAGCTGATGCCGGTGTTCTGGCTCGCCCTGACCCTGGGTGCCTATATTTTCAGCCGCTGGATCTATCGCCGCACCGGGCGCTATCTGCTGTCGCCATTGATCCTGGTACCCGTGCTGTTACTGGCGGTGGCCGTGCCGATGAAAACCGCCTACGCCGAATACGCCGCCGACACCCATTGGCTGATGCTCGTGCTGGGCCCGGTTACCGTGGCGTTCGCCGTGCCGATCTGGCAACAGCGCCGCTTGCTGGCACGTCACTGGTCGGCGTTGCTGTTGGGCATGGTCGCAGGCAGCGCGGCGTCCATCGCCACCTCGTTCGGCCTGGCCAAGGCGTTGGCGCTGGACAGCTCGGTGACGATGTCCTTGGTGCCGCGCTCCATCACCACACCGTTTGCCATGCCCGTATCTTCCGACCTCGGCGGCGTGCCGGAACTCACCGCCGTGTTCGTGATGTTTACCGGTGTGTTCGGCGCCATGCTCGGCGGTGTGCTGCTCAAGTGGTTGCCACTGCGCACACCGCTGGCGCGGGGCGCTCTGTTTGGCGTGGGCGCCCATGGCGCGGGTGTCAGCCGGGCGAGGGAAGTGGGCGGCGAAGAGGGCTCGGTGGCGGGCCTGGTGATGGTGTTGACGGGGTTGCTTAACCTGTTTGCCGTGCCTTTATTGGCGGCGCTTCTCTGACGCCATTTGGACTATTCTTCTGACTGACTCGTACGGTCATCAAGCTGGCTGCCAAGGCAACTACGGCGGCTGGGGTGTCTGACTAGACTGGCCCATCACTAAAAAAACAATAAATAAGAAGTGCGCCAAGGAGGTCATTGCCGTGAGCCTAGCCCCCGCTCTCACGCCACATAATGTAAAAGCCCAAGTCAGCGCTGCCGAATGGCAAGCCCGTGTCGACTTGGCGGCCTGTTATCGCCTGGTGGCGATGCATGGCTGGGACGACCTGATCTTCACTCACATATCGGCCAAGGTGCCGGGCACCGATGACTTCCTGATCAACCCTTATGGGCTGATGTTCCATGAGATCACCGCATCGAGCCTGGTCAAGGTCGACCAGGCCGGCAACAAGCTGATGGACAGCCCCTACGAGATCAACCCGGCGGGCTACACCATCCACAGCGCCATCCATGAAGTGCGCCACGATGTGACGTGCGTACTGCATACCCACACCGCAGCAGGTGTGGCGGTGGCTGCGCAGAAGCAGGGCGTGTTGCCGATCAGCCAGCAATCGATTTTCGTGCTGTCCAGCCTGGCTTACCACGCCTATGAAGGCGTGGCGCTGAACCACGAAGAGAAAGCCCGCTTGCAGGCCGACCTCGGCGAAAACAGCTTTTTGATGCTGCACAACCACGGCCTGCTCACCTGCGGCAGCACCATCGCCGACACCTTCCTGATGATGTTCACCTTCCAGCGCGCCTGCGAAATCCAGGTGCTGGCGCAAAACGGTGGGGCGGAACTGATCGCCATCGGGCCGCAGATTCTGGCCGGGGCCAAGGCGATGGTGGCCGCTGTCACAAAGAGCGCGCAAGGCATGGGAGGCGCGCTGGCCTGGCCGGCGCTGCTGCGTAAGCTGGACAGCCAAGACCCGGGGTATAAAAGCTGATGCCACTCGCCGAGATCCCGCTCAGAGCCTGGCGCAAACGCAGCCAGGCCTTCGACTTCCGTGGCCGCACGATCCGTTACTGGGTGGCCGGGCAAGGCGAACCGCTGCTGTTGATTCATGGCTTCCCCACCGCCAGCTGGGACTGGCATTACCTGTGGCAACCCCTGGCCCAGCGCAACCTGGTGATCGCGTGCGACATGCTGGGGTTCGGTGAGTCCGCCAAGCCGCTGGATCACGACTACTGCCTGCTGGAGCAGGCTGACTTGCAACAGGCCTTGCTCGACCATTTGCGGGTGGAGCAGCCGGTGCACGTGTTGGCCCATGATTATGGTGACAGCGTCGCCCAGGAATTATTGGCGCGGCACTACGAAGGCCGGTTTCAGATGGCCAGTTGTGTGTTCCTTAACGGTGGCTTGTTTCCGGAAACCCATCGCCCGGCCCTGGTGCAGAAACTGCTGCTCAGCCCCCTGGGGTGGATGATCGGCCGCGCCTTCGGGCGCAACGCGCTGTCGGACAGCTTCAGCCAGATTTTCGGGCCTCACACCCGGCCCAGCGAAAGTGCTCTGGATGACTTCTGGAGCCTGATCAATTGCAACGACGGCACGCGCATCCTGCACAAACTGATCGCCTACATTCCCCAGCGCCGTCGCCAGCGTGAGCGGTGGGTGGCGGCGATGCAGCGCGGTGACGTGCCTTTGCGGGTGATCGACGGCGAGGTCGACCCGATCTCCGGTGCGCACATGGTGGAGCGTTATCACCAGTTGGTGCCGCACGCTGACACGGTGTTGCTGGCCGGCATTGGTCATTACCCGCAGATCGAGGCGCCGGTGCAGGTGCTCAAGCATTACCTGGCGTTTCGCGAGCGCATCGCCGGGCCTGTGTGGGAGCTGGCTTGCCTGCGATAGCATCACCTGGGTACAACTGAAAAACCGAGGTGCCTGCATCGCGGGCAAGCCCGGCTCCCACATAAGCCAGCGTCCAAATACGTGAACCTTCGCACAATCATCCCGCTGCCTTATCGAGCACCATTCAGCCCTGGCTGACTTTATTGTGACCGCAGGCCCTGTGCCTGACACTCAACCTATTCCCATTGTCGCCAGCGGAGTTCGGTATGAGTGAGTCAGTGCAGTTCCAGGATAAGGTCGTGATCGTCACCGGTGCCGGCGGCGGGTTGGGCCGGGCCCATGCGCTGCTGTTCGCCAGGCATGGGGCCAAAGTGCTGGTCAACGACCTGGGCGGCTCTACCCAGGGCGAAGGCGCCAATGCCTCCGCTGCCGACCGCGTGGTCGCCGAAATCCGCGAAGCAGGCGGCATTGCCGAAGCCAACCATGATTCCGTCACCGATGGCGACAAGATCGTCCAGAACGCGCTGGACGCCTTCGGCCGCATCGACGTGGTGGTCAACAACGCCGGCATCCTGCGCGACAAGACCTTCCACAAAATGGACGACAGCGACTGGGACCTGGTTTACCGGGTGCATGTCGAAGGCGCCTACAAAGTCACCCGCGCCGCCTGGCCGCACCTGCGTGAACAAGCTTACGGCCGGGTGATCTTCACGGCGTCCACCTCCGGCATCTACGGCAACTTCGGCCAGTCCAACTACGGCATGGCCAAGCTCGGCCTGTATGGCCTGACCCGCACCCTGGCGCTGGAAGGGCGCAAGAACAACATCCTGGTCAACGCCATTGCTCCCACGGGCGGTACGCGCATGACCGAAGGCCTGATCCCGCCGCAAGTGTTCGAGCGGCTCAAGCCGGAACTGGTCAGCCCGTTGGTGGTGTACCTGGGCAGTGAGGCCTGTCAGGAAACGTCGGGGTTGTTTGAAGTGGGCGGTGGCTGGATCGGCAAGACCCGTTGGGAACGCAGCCTGGGCGTGGGCTTCGACCCGGACGCGGGGTTCTCGCCGGACGATGTGGCCGCGCATTGGGCACAGATCTGCGACTTCGAAGGCGCCGCTCATCCCAAGGACAACATCGAAGCATTGAAGGAGATGATGGCCAACTTACAGAAGTTCAGCCTCTGATCGTTGCTTGAACGCTGTTGAATCCCACGGGGCGCGAATAGCGCCCCGTTTTGTTTTGGGCATAAAAAAGGCCGCTGCAAAGGCAGCGGCCGAAGTAAGACGTTGGATCAAGGAGCAACAAATCAACGTCAGTGAACACCGATAACAGATTGAAAACAGGCATCAATCCATTTGAATCCAGCTTTTCTTCCGGCTGGGGAAGCGGGCGGTTCGCCCTGAAAGCCCGCTAAGAATAGTCGGTTGTAACAGAATGAGTAATAGCGGATCGGGACAAGGACTGTTACTGAATCGGCAACAGTTGCTTTGCGTGCTATCCATCCCCCTGATAACCCACCATCCACCTGGTCCATGCCCCCGCCAAAACCCCGGCCAGCGCGCCGGTTAATCCTTTCGAGCGACAGCACGAATACCCCTTTGGTGCGCTTATCGCTCCTGATGCGCGGCAGTAGGGTGGGGCCTTCTGTCACTCACCGGGGAAGACGCATGACAAAAACAACAATGCGCGCCATCTTCACGCCGCAAGCGCTGGCGGCTGCGGTTGCACTGGGTTGCTGTGCCCAGGCGCAGGCTGTTTCGTTCAACATTGGCGAGATCGAAGGGCAATTCGACTCCTCGCTGTCGGTCGGCGCGAGCTGGGGCATGCGCGATGCCGACAAGAAGCTGGTGGGCACCGTCAACGGTGGTACTGGCCAGGCGTCTACCGGCGATGACGGACGCCTGAACTTCAAGAAAGGCGAGACCTTTTCCAAGATTTTCAAGGGCATTCACGACCTGGAACTCAAGTACGGTGACAGCGGCGTGTTTGTGCGCGGCAAGTACTGGTACGACTTCGAGTTGCAGGACGAAGACCGCGAGTTCAAGCAGATCAGCAACCACCATCGTGACGAGGGCGCGCGTTCTTCGGGCTATGAATTGCTCGACGCCTTCGTTTATCACAATTACTCCATCGGCGATCAACCGGGCAACGTGCGGCTGGGCAAGCAAGTGGTCAGCTGGGGCGAGAGCACCTTTATCGGTAATTCCATCAATAGCATCAACCCCATCGACGTTTCGGCGTTCCGTCGCCCAGGCGCAGAGATCAAGGAAGGGCTGATCCCGGTGAACATGCTGTTCGCCTCCCAGAGCCTGACCAACCAGCTGACAGTGGAAGGTTTCTACCAGTTGAACTGGGAAAACACCGTGCTGGATAACTGCGGCACATTCTTTGGTGGGGATGTGGCGGCCCATGGCTGTAATGACAACTACACGGTCGGTAACCCGGCGATTGCGCCGTTGCAGCCCGTCGCCGCCGCGTTTGGGCAGGGCTTTCAAGTGACGCGCGAAGGGGTGATCGTGCAGCGTGCACAGGATCGCGACGCCCGTGACAGTGGCCAATTCGGTACGGCGTTGCGTTGGTTGGGGGATGATACGGAATACGGCCTGTATTTCATGAACTACCACAGCCGCACCCCGACCGTGGGCACCATCACCAACAACACGAGCCTGGCCAGGCTCGGTGCGATCGCCGGTGCAGCCAATGGTCTCGCGCCCGGCTCTGGCGCAGGTCTGGTCCAGAGCCTGATGCTCGGGCGTGGCCAGTATTACCTCGACTACCCGGAAGATATCCGCCTGTTCGGCGCCAGCTTCTCCACCACCTTGCCCACCGGCACGGCGTGGACCGGCGAGATCAGCTACCGCCCCAACGCTCCGGTGCAACTCAACACCACCGACCTGACCCTGGCCCTGATCAACCCGGTCGCCGGGCAACTGGCTTCGCCGATCCGCAGCAACTTCGGTGACGACAACAAAGGTTACCGCCGCAAGGAAATCACCCAGATTCAAAGCACCATGACCCAGTTCTTCGACCAGGTGCTGGGCGCTGAACGTCTGACACTGGTAGGCGAAGCGGCTTACGTGCACGTCGGCGGGCTGGAAGACAAATCCAAACTGCGTTATGGCCGCGACTCGGTATACGGCGCCTACGGTTTCCAGGGTGACACCGACGGTTTCGTCACGGCCAACTCCTGGGGTTACCGCGCCCGGGCGATCCTCGATTACAACAACGCCATTGCCGGGGTGAACCTCAAGCCTAACCTGTCCTGGTCCCATGACGTGGCCGGCTATGGCCCCAACGGCCTGTTCAACAAAGGCGCCAAGGCCATCAGCGTTGGGGTGGATGCGGATTACCGCAGCACCTATACCGCAAGCCTGAGCTACACCGACTTTTTTGGCGGTGACTACAACACCCTGACCGACCGTGACTTTATCGCCCTCAGCTTCGGCGCGAACTTCTGATCTGGCTTAAAGAAGGATAAGACTCTATGCGTAAGATATTTGCGGTGATGGCCCTCAGCCTGTTGGCCGCCAACGTGATGGCGGCGGTGTCGCCTGAAGAAGCCGCCAAGCTCGGCACCACCTTGACGCCCATGGGCTCGGAAAAAGCCGGCAACGCCGATGGCTCGATCCCGGCCTGGACCGGCGGCATCCCGAAAAACGCCGGTGCGGTCGACAGCAAGGGCTTTCTCGCCGACCCGTTCGCCAGCGAAAAACCGCTGTTCGTGATCACCGCAGCCACCGTCGACAAGTACAAGGACAAACTCTCCGACGGCCAGGTAGCGATGTTCAAGCGTTACCCTGAGACCTACAAGATCCCTGTCTACCCCAGCCATCGCACGGTCAACCTGCCGGCGGACATCTACGAGTCGATCAAGCGCAGCGCCTTGAACGTGCACGCGATCAACGACGGTAACGGCCTGGAGAACTTCACCGGCAACCGCTACTACGCGTTCCCGATTCCGAAGAACGGCGTGGAGGTGCTGTGGAACCACATCACCCGCTACCACGGTGGCAACCTGCGCCGCATCATCACCCAGGCCACCCCGCAGACCAACGGCAGCTACACCCCGATCCGCTTCGAAGAGGAGGTGGCGGTACCGCAATTGATCCCGGACATGGACCCGGCCAAGGGCGCCAACGTGCTGACCTTCTTCAAGCAGTCGGTGACCGCGCCGGCGCGCCTGGCCGGTAACGTGCTGCTGGTGCACGAGACCCTCGACCAAGTGAAGGAACCGCGCCTGGCCTGGATCTACAACGCCGGCCAGCGCCGCGTGCGTCGCGCGCCGCAAGTGGCGTATGACGGGCCGGGCACGGCGTCCGACGGCCTGCGCACCTCGGACAACTTCGACATGTTCTCCGGCGCGCCGGACCGCTACGACTGGAAGTTGGTGGGCAAGAAGGAGATGTACATTCCCTACAACAGCTACAAGCTCGACCAGCCAACCCTCAAATACGACGACATCATCAAGGCAGGCCACATCAACCAGGATCTCACCCGCTATGAGCTGCACCGCGTGTGGGAAGTGGTCGGTACGGTCAAGCCTAGCGAGCGGCACATCTACGCCAAGCGCCACATGTACATCGACGAAGACAGCTGGCAGGTGGCGCTGGTCGATCACTACGACGGCCGTGGCCAACTGTGGCGGGTGGCCGAAGGTCATGCACAGTTCTACTACGACCATCAGGTGCCGGCCTACACCGTGGAAACCCTGTATGACCTCATCGCCGGACGCTACATCGCCCTGGGCATGAAAAACGAAGAGAAGAGCAGCTTCGTGTTCGGCTTCGCAGCGAAAGCGGCGGACTACACCCCGGCAGCCCTGAGGTCCGAGGGCATTCGCTGATCGCAATGTGAAATGTTGTTCAACTGTGGGAGCTGGGGTGGGGGGGGGGGGGGGGGGGGGGGGGGGGGGGGGGGGGGGGGGGAGT
>NZ_JBWKRS010000006.1:48217-187572 GCF_059419385.1 Pseudomonas sp. GW821-FHT05H12
CCCCCCCCCCCCCCCCCCTCCCCCCCCCCCCCCCCCCCCCCCCCCCCCCCCCCCCCCCCCCCCCCCCCCCCCCCCCCCCCCCCCACAGTCGGTTTTATGCATGGCTTGAAATCAGTTCGCTGAATACTTCTTCAACAACCGCCGACCACAGGACTAGGGTAGGCGCCAGGTTGCATAACAATAAAAAAGCAGGATGCAGCAATGACCGCCATGACACGCTGCCTGGACCGTCCTGGATTCATGCCACGGCTGTCCTCCCACCATTTATTGCGCCCGCGCCTGGCCGAACCGTTGCTGGCGGCGCAGGTGCGTGTGAAGTTGCTGTGTGCGCCCGGTGGCAGCGGCAAAAGTGCGTTGCTCGCCGAATGCGCCTTGCAGGCGCCCACGGGGTGCCAGGTGCATTGGTTGCCACTCAATGGCGCGGCCTTGAGCCCCCTCGATCTGTGCCAGCGGCTGGCGCAAAACCTGGGCCTGGCCTTCACCGATGAAGCCACGTTGCTGTTGGACCTGGCCCGTTGGCAAACCCCGGCATGGCTATTCCTCGATGATTTCTGCCGTCTGCCCACACCAGACACCGACGCCTTGCTCGACCGCCTGCTCACCGCCACCAGCCCCGCGCTGACGTGGTGGCTGGGTGCGCGCCGACGGCCGTTGTGCAACTGGCCACGCTTGCTGCTCGACGATGAGTTGCTGGAGTGCGGCGCTGAATTGGCATTCAACCCGGCAGAGGTCCAGTCACTGCTGCGGCATGCGCCAGGGCAGTCGGTTGAGCGTGTCATGCAGTTCAGCGGCGGCTGGTGCGCGGGCGTGCGCATCGCCTTGCTGGGCGATGGCCACCCTGAAAAGACCTTGCTCGACTACCTGCAACACGAACTGTTTGGCACCTTGCCGGCCGAGCTGGCGGAGGCCTGGCGCGTGCTCGCCCATCTGCCGCGCTTCAATGCGGGGCTGTGTGAGCACTTGTTCGGCTTTGGTGACGGTGACCACTACCTGCGCGATTTACAGGCGCTTGGCGCGTTCATCCAGCCGTGGGAGGACACTGACTGGCTTCAGGTCTTCCCGCCGCTTGCCCGATTGCTGAGTGACGAACCCTGGCCGGCCAAACGCTCCTGGCACCGGCGGGCCTGTCAGTGGTTCACCACCGAGCAGGACTGGCAGGCCGCCTTCGAACAAGCCTTGCTTGCTGAAGAGTACGAAGTGGCCGTGAGCCTGTTGCAGCACTTCAGTTTCGAAGACCTGTTCCGCCAGCAGAACGCCGCGTTGCTGCTGCGCCTGCACGAGCAGCATGGCGATGAATTGATGCTCGGTTCTGCGCAACTGGTGGGGCTGGTCACGGCCGCGTTGCTGTTCGCCGGGCGCTTTGAACAGGCCGCGCAATGTATCGATCAACTGGCGCGTTTTACGCCGCAACCGACGGCGGCCCAGCAACGTTATTTGCTGGCGCGTTGGCAGGCGCAGTGGGGCTGGTTGTTGCACCTGGGCGGCGATGCCGAGCGTTCCCGCGAGCATTTCCTGGAGGCGCTGCAAGCCTTGCCCGACAGTGCGTGGACTTCGCGCCTGATGTGCCTGTCGGGGCTGACCCAGCAAGCGTTGCTGCGCGGCGAGCTGGATACGGCCCAAGCCTTGAGCCGCGAAGCGTTGTGCCTGGCCCGTGCCCATGGTTCGCTGTTGCTGGAGGCTCTGCTCGAACTGGATCACGCGCAATTGCTGGAACAACGCGGTGCGCCGTACCGGGCGCAAAGCCTGCTTGAACAGGTGCAGGCGAGGTTGCTTGCGCAGCGGCTTAAGGCTGGCCCGCTGGTGGGGCGTATCGCGTTGCGGCGCGGGCACCTGGCGTTGCGCCAAGGCCAGGATGAAGTGGCGGCCGAGTGTTTCGACGCGGGCTTGAAGATGTGCCTGCACAGTCAGGATAAGCGCGTGCTGTACGGGTTTCTCGGGTTGGCGTTACTGGCGGCGAACCGTGGCGATTACGCCCAGGCGTTTATCCAGTTGCGGGAGGCCGAGCGCTTGATGCAACAGCGTCATGTACCCGACACGGTGTATCGCGCCGTGTTGCTGTTGGTCAGCGGGCATTTCTGGCTGCAGCAAGGCCGCGCCGAATTGACGATGGAAGCGGTTCGCCGGGTGTTGCGCCACTTCCGTGGACCAAACGCCCGCCAGGCGCCGCCCGCCACGCTGGAATTGATCCCGCGCCTGGAATACCTGCTGGTATTGGCCGAGGTCAAACTGGGCTGCGCCGAGCAACCGATCCCACGGCTCACTGCCTTGCTCGATGCCACCCGCGAGCGCGGCATGCTGTGCCTGGAGACCGAGCTGCTGTTGGTGTTGGGCGAAGTGGCATGGCAACTGGGTGACCCGGCCCAGGCCCGTACAGCCTTGCGCGCGGGCTTGGAATTGGCGGGGCGTTGCCAGGTGCAGCAAGCCATTCGTGAGTTGCGCCTGCGTTCGCCCGGGCTGCTGAGCGAGTTGGGCCTGGAGCCACAGGCGTCGCCCGCCGGTGCGGTGGACAACCCGCTGAGCCAGCGCGAGCTGGAGGTGTTGCAGTTGATTGCCCTGGGCAATTCCAACCTGGAAATCGCTGACCGCTTGTTTATCTCCCTGCACACCGTGAAGACCCACGCGCGGCGTATCCACAGCAAGCTGGGCGTGGAGCGTCGCACGCAAGCGGTGGCCAAGGCCAAGACATTGGGCTTGATGGGCGGTTGAAGGTTAAGCGAACGCCTGGCGGTATTCCCCGGGCGTCGCGCCCATGGCCTGGCGGAAACGGTGGGTGAAGTGGCTGGCGCTGGAGAAACCGCACAACCAGGCGATCTCGCCCAGCGGCAGGGTGCCGCCGCGCAGCAAGGCCTGTGCGCGGGCCAGGCGACGTGCCAGCAGGTATTGATGGGGCGGCAGGCCGAAGCTTTGGCGGAACATCCGCGCAAAATGGTATTCCGATAGCGCGCACAGGCCCGCCAATTGGCCGAGGCTGATCGGCTCTTCCAGGTGATGCTCGACGTAGTCCACCAACAGCCGCCGCTGGTGTGCGGCCAGCCCGCCTTTCAAACGCAGCCCTTCACGTGCGCCCACCTGGCTGAGCAAGGTGTGGCTGAGCATTTCATGGGCCAGGCTGCTGGTCAGCAAGCGCTCGGCCGGTTCCTGCCAGTTGAGCGCAATCAGTTGGTGAAAACGTTGGGCCTGGCGGGCGTCTTCAAGAAAGGTGCTTTCGCGCAATTGCAGCTCACGGGGTTCGCGGTCGAGCAGGGTGACGCAGCCGAGGGCAAATTGCTCCGGGCTGAAATACACGTGGGCCAGGCGGATCTCGCCGTTGATCACCCAGGCCGAGCGGTGTTCGGCCGGCAGGATGCACAGCTTGTCGGGGCCGCCCTTGGTGCCCGGCTGATCGCGACGAAAGGTACCGGTGCCGCCGCCGATGTAGCACGACAGGGTGTGGTGCCCAGGCGCCTGGTAATCCTGGGAATCGTGATGGTTACTCCACAAGGCTGCAGACAAGCCGTCACCCAGCTCGGCGCAGGCCTCGAGGCGGGCGTGGGGTGAGCGGTTGAGGGCTTGAAAGACTTGCAGGGATTGCAGATCAGGCATGGTGTGTATTCTCCGACGCCTTGCATCCTACTCTGCGCAGCGGCTGCTGTGATCCTGCCAGCCGACAAAAGCGCAAGAATGTGCAAGAGATCGGGGCTGGCTGCGAGGGACACTGTGGCTCAATCACCGGAGCCCACCATGAACCTTTTCCTGTATGTACTCACCGTGTTGATCTGGGGCACCACCTGGATCGCCCTCAAATGGCAATTGGGCGTCGTGGCGATTCCCGTGTCGATCGTCTACCGCTTTGGCCTGGCGGCCCTGGTGCTGTTTGTGCTGCTGTTGCTCAGCCGCAAGTTGCAGGTGATGAACCGGCGCGGGCATTTGATTTGCCTGGCCCAGGGCTTGTGCCTGTTCTGCGTGAACTTCATGTGCTTTCTCACCGCCAGCCAGTGGATCCCCAGCGGCCTGGTGGCCGTGGTGTTTTCCACCGCCACGCTGTGGAACGCGCTGAATGCCCGGGTGTTCTTTGGCCAACGCGTCGCGCGCAACGTATTGATGGGCGGCGCGTTGGGCTTGTTGGGGCTGGGTTTCTTGTTCTGGCCGGAACTGGTCGGGCATACCGCCAGCCCGCAGACCTTGCTGGGGTTGGGCCTGGCGTTGCTCGGCACGATGTGTTTCTCGGCGGGCAACATGCTCTCGAGCCTGCAACAGAAAGCCGGGCTCAAGCCGTTGACCACCAACGCATGGGGCATGGCCTACGGTTCGGTGATGCTGGCGACCTACTGCGCGGTGCGCGGCATCCCGTTCGACATGGATTGGAGTGCGCGTTACATCGGCGCCCTGTGGTACCTGGTGATCCCGGGTTCGGTGATCGGCTTTACCGCCTACCTCACCCTGGTCGGGCGCATGGGGCCGGAGCGTGCGGCGTATTGCACAGTGTTGTTCCCGGTGGTGGCGCTGAACGTCTCGGCGTTTGCCGAGGGCTACCAGTGGACCGCCCCGGCCCTGGCGGGGTTGGTACTGGTCATGCTGGGGAATGTGTTGGTGTTTCGTAAACCCAAGCCTGTGAGCCCGGCCTTCGAAGCTAAGCTGGTTTAAACCTGTGGGAGCTGGCTTGCCTGCGATAGCGTCACCTGGGTGCAACTGAGAGACCGAGGTGCTTGCATCGCAGGCAAGCCAGCTCCCACACAAGCCAGCTCCTACACAAGCCAGCCGCCACATATGATCCGCGTTGTGGGGTTATTTGAGGCCCAGGCGCTTGGCCATGCGGCCGAGGTTGGCGCGGTCCAGCCCCAGTTCGCGGGCGGCGCTGGCCCAGTTGTGCTGATGGCGCTCCAGGCAGGTGCTGATCACTTGGCGCTGGTACTGCTCGGTGGCCTGGCGCAGGTCGCCGCTGACCACGGGCGCTGTTTCGGCCGCGGCTTCTATTGCAGGCGGCGCGCTGACGTCGGGCAGGTCGAGGTCCTGGGCGCTCAGGCTGAGAATCTTCGGACGCTCGCGGCAATTGCCCAGGGCCTTGAGTGCGCTGCGGCCAATCAAATGTTCCAGCTCCCGCACGTTACCCGGCCAGTTGTAGGCCAGCAGCGCCGCCTGGGCATCGCTGGTCAGGCGCAGGCTGCCCAGGCCCATACGCGAGCGGTTTTGTTCGAGGAAGTAACCCGCCAGCAACAACACATCACGGCCACGCTCGCGCAGCGCCGGCACTTGCAGCGGGTACACGCTCAGGCGGTGGTAAAAGTCGGCGCGGTAGCGGCCGTTGCGCACTTCTTCGGCGAGGTCGCGGTTGGTGGCGGCAATCAGGCGCACATCCACCTGGTGCTCCTTGTCCGATCCCAGGCGCTGCAACTGACCGCTTTGCAGTACGCGCAGCAGTTTGGCTTGCACGGTCAGGGACAGTTCACCCACTTCGTCCAGGAACAGCGTGCCGCCATTGGCCAGCTCGAATTTGCCACGGCGCTCGTTCAGCGCGCCGGTAAACGCACCACGCACATGGCCGAACAGTTCGCTCTCGACCAGGGTTTCCGGCAGGGCGGCGCAGTTAAGGCTGATCAAGGGTTTGTCGGCGCGCGCGGACGCGGCGTGGATCGCCTGCGCCACCAACTCTTTGCCCACCCCGGTTTCGCCGGTGATCAGCACCGTCAGGTCGCTGCCACCCACCAGTTTGATTTCCTCGACCAGGCGCTTGTGGGCCTTGCTCTGGCCGATCATTTCCTTGTGCTGCTGGCCGCTGGCCTGGCGGTAGATCTCGGCGCGCTGGTGTTCATCTTCGGCACGCAGGGCCAGGCGCTCGATGCGCTCGGCGACATTCACCGTGGCCGCCGCCAGGCTGGCGAAGGCCTGCAGGGCGTCCAACTCGACCCGTTCGAAACGTTCGGTGTCGAGGGCATCCAACGTCAGCAGGCCCCACGGCCGGTCGTCGACAAACAGCGGGCAGCCCATGCAATCGTGGACTTCCAGGTGGCCGTGCATGCCGTCCACCAGACCGTCGTAGGGGTCGGGCAGTTGGCTGTCACTGTCAAAGCGGGTCGGACCGGGGCTGCTCAGCAGCACCTCGAAGCGCGGGTGCTCACTGACCTTGAAGCGTCGGCCCAGGGTGTCGGCGCTCAAGCCATCCACCGCCAGCGGTACCAGCCACTCGCCGTCCAGGCGCAGCAACGCGGCGGCATCGCAGGGCAGCAGGGCGCGCATGGCCTGCAGCAGGCGGCGGTAGCGCTCGCTCTCGGGCAGATCGCGGGACAGGTCGGCGACCAGGGGGAGCAGGGTGGTGAGCAGGGAGTGTGCAGTCATAATGACTCCTTGTAGTCCTTATGACTATAAGGTGTAGGAAGTCAAAATGACTATTTTTTATTCAAGTCATTGAAATATAAGGATTAATAAGTTGGCACGAATACTGAGTAAGTAAAGGCAATCAGTCAAAAGACCCAGGAGTCTGCCATGCTTAGTGCCCAAGACCGTGCCATCGTCAAATCCACTGTGCCCCTGCTGGAAAGCGGCGGCGAAGCGCTGATCACCCATTTCTACCGCATGATGCTCTCCGAGTACCCGGAGGTTCGCCCGCTGTTCAACCAGGCCCACCAAGCCAGTGGCGACCAGCCGCGTGCCTTGGCCAACGGCGTGCTGATGTACGCACGGCACATCGACCAACTGGACCAGTTGGGCGACCTCGTCGCCAAGATCATCAACAAGCATGTGGCCCTGCAGATTCTGCCGGAGCACTACCCGATCGTGGGCGCCTGCCTGCTGCGTGCAATTTCCGAAGTGCTGGGCAGCGAGATCGCCACGCCTGAGGTAATGAGTGCCTGGGGCGCCGCCTATGGCCAGCTGGCCGACATCCTGATCGGCGCCGAAGCGGCCATCTATGACGAGAAAGCCCAGGCCCCGGGCGGCTGGCGCGGTGCGCGGCCGTTCATTCTGGTCAAGCGTGTGGAAGAGAGCGACGAAATCATCTCCTTCTATTTTGCCCCGGTGGACAACGGCCCGATCCTGGCGGCTGCGCCTGGCCAATACATCGGCATGAAGCTGGTGCTCGATGGCGAAGAAGTGCGCCGCAACTATTCCCTCTCGGCCCTGAGCGATGCGGGCCTGTACCGCATCAGCGTCAAACGTGAAGCCGGTGGGCGGGTGTCCAACTACCTGCATGACCAGATGCACGTCGGCGCGACTATCGACCTGTTCCCGCCTTCGGGCGAGTTCACCCTGGCGGCCAGCGACAAACCGCTGGTGCTGATCAGCGGCGGGGTGGGCATCACGCCGACACTGCCGATGCTCGAAGCGGCCCTGGCCACCGAGCGCCCGGTGCACTTTATCCACTGCGCGCGTAACGGCGGGGTGCATGCGTTCCGTGACTGGGTGGACGGCTTGGCCGCCAAGCACCCGCAACTCAAGCGCTTCTACTGCTATGCCGAGGACGATGGCGTGAGCCCGGCCGCAGACAAGGTGGGCATGCTGACCCAGGAGCAACTGGCGGCGTGGTTGCCGGCGCAGCGTGATGTGGATGCGTACTTCCTGGGGCCTAAAGGTTTCATGGGCGCGGTCAAGCGTCACCTTAAGGCGTTGGGTGTGCCGGAGCAGCAGAGCCGTTATGAGTTCTTCGGCCCGGCAGCGGCACTGGAATAACACCATCAGAACTGTAGGAGCTGGCTTGCCAGCGATTGCATCCGCTGGGTACGCCTGATGTACCGAGTCGTCTGCATCGCCGGCAAGCCGGCTCCTACAGGGATGGCGTCCGCACAGCCACAACATTTTCCTCGATTAATCCCCCGTTAACCCCCTTCTGTTTAAACCACTCTCTGTGTGTAAACTTGCGGCCATTGGCACAACCAAACAAAGGGAACCCGAGATGAGTGACGAATTGCGTTTAGGCAGGGAGCGGCGCTTTCTGGTGTTGCTGGGCATCATCTGCCTGGCGCTGATCGGCGGTGCGTTGTACATGCAGGTGGTGTTGGGCGAGGCGCCTTGCCCGCTGTGTATCCTGCAGCGCTATGCGTTGCTGCTGATCGCCGTGTTCGCGTTTATCGGCGCGGCCATGCGCACCAAGGGCGCGGTCACGCTGTTCGAAGGGCTGGTGATCCTCAGCGCCCTGGGCGGTGTCGCGGCGGCCGGTCACCATGTGTACACCCAGTTCTTCCCTGAGGTCAGCTGCGGCGTGGATGTGCTGCAGCCGATTGTCGATGAGCTGCCCCTGGCCAAGGTGTTCCCTTTGGGGTTCCAGGTGGATGGCTTCTGCAGCACGCCGTACCCACCGATCCTCGGCCTGTCCCTGGCCCAATGGGCGCTGGTGGCTTTCGTGCTGACGGTGATCCTGGTGCCGCTGGGCATCTACCGTAATCGCCAACGCAACACCTGAGTCGTTTTTGCAAAACGCCCCGGTTCTCCAGATGGGAGACCGGGGCGTTTTGCTGTGTAGGAATTTTGTGAAACTGCCGTGACGAGGAGCAATTTCAGGTGCGCGCAGCGTGCGACATGTTGTCACACGGAACCTGTCGCAGGACGTTTCTGACCCCGCGCGTAACCCATTAAATTTGCCTCGGGCGCGTGATTTGTGCTGTCAGTTCGTCGTTTGAACGATCCCGCGAAACACCTGTCGTCCGAGCCGTTCGGTGATGTCCGAATGCCTTGTTTTATGGGGGGTTGGATCCGTTTTGCATGCCCTTACAGCGTGTAAGGGATGTGACGGTTTATCGAATAACACGGCAATTTTTGTGGTTTTTGTTGAGAATCGAACGCGATAAGATCGCGAACCGTTGCAATAATGGTGAAGGATTATTGCTGTAATCGATAAAAATTATTTCTTTATAAGACATGGTTTATACATCGCTAGCTAACTACAATCGCCCGCACTGAATGTCCGGTGCTGTTCAATATTTGAGCATTGGAGCGGTCGAGGGGCAGATGGATGGCTCTGTGCGACCCCAGGTTCCGGCAGCCTTTCAACTATCCGCACCAAATGGAATTGGTCTGTAACAAGGCCTTTAACCACGAAATCGAATAAGAACTCACCGCAGGTCCGTGAAACGCTCCGTTATGGCGTAGCGGGCAGGCTCTTATTCAATCGAAGAGAAATGCCAACCCTTGGCAGGGTGAAGTGTTGGCGATCAAAACCCAACTGCATTGCGCAAGCTGCTTTAGAGGTCGTGAGATGAGTAAAAACAGGTACCCCCGATTACTAGGCTTTTTGCCGCTGCTTGGCATGATGTTAATGCTCGGAGGCTGCAAGTGGACCTTGATGGACCCAAAAGGACAGATCGGTCTGGATCAACGCAACCTGATCATCACCGCTACTCTGCTGATGCTGCTGGTCGTGGTCCCTGTGATCATCATGACCTTCGCCTTCGCCTGGAAATACCGCGCGTCGAACACCAGCGCCACCTACGCGCCCAAGTGGTCGCACTCCACCAAGATTGAAATCGCGGTGTGGCTGGTACCGGTCCTCATCATCATCGCCCTGGGTTACATCACCTATAAGTCGACCCACGAGCTGGACCCGTACCGTCCGCTGGAATCCGACGTCAAGCCGATCAACATCGAAGTGGTCGCGCTGGACTGGAAGTGGCTGTTCATCTACCCGGACCTGGGTATCGCCACGGTCAACGAGATCAAGTTCCCAGAGAACACCCCGCTTAACTTCCGGATCACCTCCGACGCCGTGATGAACTCGTTCTTCATCCCAGCCCTGGGCGGTCAGATCTACGCGATGGCAGGCATGCAGACTCGCCTGCACCTGATCGCCAACGAAAAAGCTGAAATGGAAGGCATCTCCGCTAACTACAGCGGCGCTGGCTTCACCGGCATGAAATTCAAAGCGATCTCGACGAGCCAGGACGATTTCAACGCCTGGGTAGCCGAAGTCAAGGCCGCACCTAAACAGCTTGATCAAGCTGAATACGATGCCCTGACCAAACCAAGCCAGAACAACCCAGTCGCCCTGTACTCCACGTACGAGCCGAACCTGTTTCAGAAAATCGTCGACAAGTACGAAGGTATGAAGCCAGGCAAGCCGGTCAAGCACGAGAAGAAAGAAGTGGCCGCGGTTGAAGGTTCTGAAACGGGCGCGCATTCAACTGCTGGGGCAGAGGAGTAAACGATGTTTGGTAAATTAAGTTGGGATGCGGTCCCGTTCCACGAGCCGATCGTAATGGTGACTATCGCCATGATCGCGCTGGGTGGTCTGGCGCTCGTAGCAGGTATCACCTATTTCAAGAAATGGTCCTACCTGTGGACCGAGTGGTTGACGTCGGTCGACCACAAGAAAATCGGCGTCATGTACGTCATCGTTGCCATGGTCATGCTGCTGCGTGGTTTTGCCGACGCCATCATGATGCGTACCCAGCTGGCCATGGCCACCGAGGGGTCGCCTGGCTACCTGCCACCTGAACACTATGACCAGATCTTCACCGCTCACGGTGTGATCATGATCATCTTCATGGCGATGCCATTCTTCACCGGCCTGATGAACCTTGCCTTGCCGCTGCAGATCGGTGCCCGTGACGTTGCCTACCCGTTCCTGAACTCCCTGAGCTTCTGGCTGCTGGTTTCCGGCGTTGTGCTGATCAACGTTTCCCTGGGCGTCGGCGAATTCGCCAAGACCGGTTGGGTTGCGTATCCGCCACTGTCGGGCATTCAGTACAGTCCGGGCGTGGGTGTGGACTACTACATCTGGGCGCTACAGTTATCAGGGCTCGGGACGACGCTAACGGGGGTCAACTTCCTGGCCACCGTGCTGAAAATGCGCGCCCCTGGCATGAAACTGATGGACATGCCGATCTTCACCTGGACCTGCACCTGGGCCAACGTCCTGATCGTGGCTTCGTTCCCGATCCTGGCCGCTACCATGGCGCTGCTGTCGCTTGACCGTTACCTGGATTTCCACATTTTCACCAACGAACTTGGTGGCAATCCAATGATGTACGTGAACCTGTTCTGGGCATGGGGTCACCCTGAGGTGTACATCCTGATCCTGCCAGCGTTCGGTATCTTCTCTGAAGTGATCTCGACCTTTACCGGCAAGCGCCTGTTCGGTCACCACTCGATGGTCTACGCATCGGGCGCAATTTCTGTACTGGGCTTCATGGTGTGGCTGCACCACTTCTTCACCATGGGTTCGGGTGCCAGCGTCAACGCCTTCTTCGGCCTGGCAACGATGCTGATTTCCATCCCGACGGGGGTGAAGCTATTCAACTGGCTGTTCACCATCTACCACGGCCGTCTGCGTATCACCAGCCAGGTTCTGTGGACCCTGGGCTTCATGGTGACCTTCGCCATCGGCGGCATGACCGGCGTACTGCTGGCCATCCCGGGTGCTGACTTCGTCCTGCACAACAGCCTGTTCGTGATCGCTCACTTCCACAACGTGATCATTGGTGGTGCTGTATTCGGTTACATCGCTGGTTTCAGCTTCTACTTCCCGAAAGCGTTCGGCTTCAAGCTGCACGAAGGTTGGGGCAAGGCTGCATTCTGGTTCTGGATCTCGGGCTTCTTCGTCGCGTTCATGCCGCTCTACGCATTGGGCTTCATGGGCATGACCCGTCGTCTGAACGCCACGACCAACCCTGAGTGGGTGCCGTACCTGTACGTCGCCATGTTCGGTGCGGTGATGATCGCTGTGGGTATTGCCTGCCAGCTGATCCAGCTGTACGTGAGCGTCCGTGACCGTAAGCAGAACGCTTGCGACTCCGGCGACCCATGGAATGGCCACACCCTGGAATGGTCGACTTCGTCGCCACCGCCGTTCTACAACTTCGCCGTGATCCCTACTGCGAACACCATTGATGCGTTCACCGAAGCCAAGGAAGACGGTACTGCGTACCAGCGTCCGAAGCACTACGAGCCGATCCACATGCCAAACAACACCGCCACTGGCGTGGTGATGGGCGGCCTGTTGACCGTATTCGGTTTCGCGATGATCTGGCACATCTGGTGGCTGGCGATCGTGAGCCTGGTGGGCACTATCGGTTACTTCATCATTCACGCTGCCCGTGATGATCAAGGCTACATGGTGCCGGTCGAGACGATCGAGCGCATCGAAGCCGAGCAGCACGCTCGCCTGGTAGCCGAGAAGAAGATTCCGGCCAACCGTGTAGAAACCTCGTTGGAACAGGCTTAAACCATGTCGAACTTAGTGACCAATGCTGGACACGCCCATGTCGATGACCATGGGCACGATGACCATCACCACGACTCGGGGCCAATGACCGTTTTCGGTTTCTGGCTCTACCTGATGACCGACTGCATCTTGTTTGCGTCGATCTTCGCGGTGTACGCGGTACTGGTAAACAACGTAGCGGGTGGCCCGTCGGGCCACGACATCTTCGAACTGCCTTACGTGCTCGGCGAAACCGCCTTGCTGTTGTTCAGTTCGATCACCTACGGCTTCGCCATGTTGGCCTTCTACAAGGGCAACAAGAAAGGCGTTCTGAGCTGGTTGGCACTGACCTTCCTGTTCGGCCTGGGCTTCATCGGCATGGAGATCAACGAGTTCCACCTGCTGATCTCCGAAGGCTACGGCCCGCACCGTTCCGGCTTCCTGTCCGCGTTCTTCACGCTGGTAGGCACCCACGGTCTGCACGTTTCGGCTGGCCTGCTGTGGATGGCGGTGATGATGTATCAGGTCAATAAACACGGCCTGACCAACACCAACAAGACTCGCCTGACTTGCCTGAGCCTGTTCTGGCACTTCCTGGACGTGGTCTGGATCTGCGTATTCACCGTCGTCTACTTGATGGGGACTCTGTAATGGCTAATGCACACTCCCATGACAGCCATGATGCGAGCCACGGCAGCGTTAAGTCCTACGCTATCGGCTTCATCCTGTCGGTCATCCTGACGCTCATCCCGTTTGGTCTGGTGATGTACCCGACCCTGCCAAAGTCGGTCACCTTGATGATCGTGCTGGCATTCGCGGTGATTCAGGTTCTGGTTCACCTGGTGTACTTCCTGCACCTGGACCGTTCCAAGGAACAGCGCGATAACGTGGTTGCCTTCGTGTTCGCAGGCATCGTAATCGTGCTGCTGGTTGGCCTGTCGATATGGATCATGTTCAGCATCCATACGTTCATGATGGCGAAGTGAGGTAAGACCCGATGTCGCTTAAGCACTTTATCCAAATCACCAAACCGGGGATCATTTTCGGTAACGTGCTTTCTGTGGCGGGCGGTTTCTTCCTGGCCTCCAAGGGACATGTCGATCTGGCCATCTTCCTGGCTGCAATGATCGGCACGTCCCTGGTGGTAGCTTCCGGATGTGTGTTCAACAACTGCATCGACCGTGATATCGATATCAAGATGGAACGCACCAAGAACCGTGTGCTGGTCCAGGGCCTTATCTCCCTGAAACTGGCACTGGTCTACGCGACCGTCCTGGGTGTTGCCGGTGTGGCACTGTTGTACAAGGTGGCCAACCCGTTGGCGGCGCTGTTTGCCGTGATCGGGTTTGTCATCTACGTCGGCCTTTACAGCCTGTACCTCAAGCGCAAGTCGGTTCACGGCACGCTGGTGGGCAGTCTGTCGGGGGCGATGCCGCCGGTGATTGGTTATGTGGCTGTGACCAATAGCTTCGACATGGCCGCGCTGACGCTACTGGTGATGTTCAGCCTGTGGCAGATGCCGCACTCCTACGCCATTGCGATTTTCCGCTTCAATGACTACCTGGCTGCGTCGATTCCGGTATTGCCGGTCAAGCGTGGCATTCAGGTGGCCAAGAAACACATCCTGCTGTACATCCTGGCCTTCCTTCTGGCGACCTTGATGTTGACCTTCAGTGGCTACGCCGGCATGAGCTACCTCGCCGTCGCGGCTGCCATGGGCATGTACTGGTTGTACATGGCCTGGACCGGCTACAAGGCGGTGGATGACACTGTCTGGGCGCGCAAGCTGTTCGTGTTCTCGATCTTCACCATCACCGCGCTCAGCGTGATGATGTCCCTGGATTTCCAAGTGCCGAAAGAGCTGTTGCTGACCTACGCTCACTGAGTGGTCCTGCAGTGAAAAAGCCCCGCCTTCGAGAGAAGCGCGGGGCTTTTTCTTGGGCGCCCGTTAAATCAGCCGGGGCAATGCTCGTCATACCCCTCTGAATGAGTAGTGAGAATTCATCGCCCGCCTACAAGGAGTAGCTCCATGTTCAGCGTCAGTCGCCGGTCCCTTCTCACCGTGGGCGCAGCCCTGCCTCTGCTGGGGCGCCTGGAATGGGCGGTTGCCAGCCCGCCACCGGCCAAGGCCGAGAGGCTGCGGCTGAACTACAACGAAAGCCCCTACGGGCCCTCTGGCGCGGCGCGGGAGGCCATGCAGCGGGGGATCGCCACCGCTGCGCTGTATCCCTATGGCCATATGTATGCGCTGGCCGAACTGTTCGCCCAGCAACAAGGCATTGCCGAAGACCAGGTGGCGGTGTTTTCCGGCTCGATGGCGGCCCTGCGTTATGCCGTGCTGGCGTTTACCAGCACTACGCGCAGCCTGGTGATGGGCACGCCGTCCTATGAAGTGCCGCGCCAGGCAGCCGAAAACTGGAAGGCGCCGGTTCAGGAAGTGAACCTCAACGCTGCGCACGCCCACGACATTCCCGCCATGTTGGCTGCTGACCCCCAAGCCGGCATGCTCTACGTATGCAACCCCAACAACCCCACCGGCACCCTGACCCCCACCGACGCCATCCGCGAGGCACTGGCGAACAAGCCCAAGGGCAGCGTGCTGGTGGTGGACGAGGCCTATATCGACTTCTCCGATGCGCCCAGTTGTATCAGCTGGGTCAAAGAGCACGACGACCTGCTGGTGCTGCGCACCTTCTCGAAAATCTACGGCCTGGCCGGTGCCCGTGTGGGCCTGGCGATTGGCCATCCGGCGTTGCTGGAGCGGCTGGCGGTATTCGGCGGCGACAACGTGCCGGCCGGCTCCAGCCTGCTGGGCGCCCACGCCAGCCTGGAAGACGTGAAGCTGTTGCCCCAACGCAAGGCGCTCAATGCCCGGGCCCGCGATGAGACGGTGGCCTGGCTCAAGGCACGCGGTTTTACCTGCACGGTGTCGGCCAGCAACTGCTTCATGATCGACGTGAAACGCCCCGCCGAGCAGGTCATCGAGCGGCTGGCCGAGCACGGTGTACTGATCGGGCGGGTGTGGAAGAACTGGCCGCAGTGGGTGCGGGTGACCGTTGGCAGTGCGCAGCAGATGCAGCGTTTCCGTGAAGTGTTTGCCGCACAGGTGGTCTGAGCTGAGGGATTGTCCTGCCCATGGTCGGCTTACCGTGGGAACCACTGGACAAGGCGTTTGGGGCATGTTTCATTCTTCTTGTTGTGTAGGGATATTTCCTACTGGGTGAGTCGACTCTGAATCGGGAGCTTCGGGATTGAAGCGCTCCGGCCAGAACGCTAGGCTCACCCGTAGTCACTCATCAGGGACGAGATTCATGCGAAGCAATGGTCAACCCAATAACAGCACGCCCATGCAGCCTGCCGACGTGCGCCAACTGCTCGATGCCGAGCTGACCCGACGGGGGCTTGGGCACTTCGAGGTCTATCAATGCGGGCCGACGCTGGATGAGGCGGAGATCATCTCCAACTACCCCGACGCCCTGGAGCGCGCGGACTCGGCCGATGACTTCTATCAGCGCGGCCAGTTGCTCTCTCTGTCCAAGGAACGGGTAAAACCCTTCTTCTGGAGCGATGAAAACCTGCTGACACCGGCTGAAGAGGCCGTGCCGGTGCCCGGGCCCTGCGCGCCGGTGGGGGAGGGCGCGAGTTTTATCGTGCACGGCAACCGTGGGTTTTACTCGATCCTCAACCTGTGCAGTTTCGGCGAAGGGCAACGGTTTCGCGACACCGTGCTGGCCAACAAAAGCGAGCTGCAGATGCTGCTGGTCTCGGTGTACGACGAGGCATTGGAGAGCTGCGCGCCTGCACTGACCCAGCAGACCGTGCTCACCCCCCGCGAAACCGAAGTGCTGTCGTGGACCAGCCTGGGCAAGACCTACAACGAGATTGCCCTGCTGACGTCGATGAGCCCGCGCACGGTCAAATTCCACATGAAAAACGTCTTCGACAAGCTGGACGTCACCAACGGCAAATCTGCCATTCGCAAGGCCCTGCAACTGGGCTATATCCGCGAACAAGCCTGACCCACACCTGTTAACCCCACGCCCGCTTGCGATTTTTCGCAGGCGGGCGTTCGCGTGCGCGTGGCATTGGAGCCTACCTGTCTAAAAGGGCAGCTTGTTAGCGATGGGGCGGTGCTTTAGTTTTTTTCGCAGCCGAAGAGTCTAGCTCAGGCAAAAAAAACGTTAGCTGCAATACCTAAAAAAATGCCCGAGCCGGTAATGAGCCAGGAAGTCCAGTGCCACTCGCGCGGGTTGGGTGTTGCAGCGTGCCGCTTAATTAATGGAGTGATTATGCTGGTCGATCAGAACAAAGAAGCTGCTGGCGAATACGCTGCGGGTATCTCCCGCGAGACCTTCGGGATGCTCAAGCACTTATGCAAAAAAGATAACTACCACTGGGCCGTCGCGCTGGGCAAGGACTACGCCATCATCGCGTTTGCGATCTACCTGTCCCTGGGGATCAGCTACTGGTTCTACCCGGTTTCGCTGTTTCTGATTGGCACCACCCAACGGGCCCTGGCGAACGTGCTGCATGAATCGGCGCACAAGATGTTGGCCAAAAACCGCGTTATCAACTGGTTTTCCGGCACCTTCCTCTCCGGGTACCTGATTTTCCACTTGCACCAGTCCTACAGCATCTCGCACATCAAGAACCACCACGTGCACCTGGGCCACCCGGAAAAAGACCCGGATTACAACTTCCACCTCAAATGCGGGCTGTACGACGTCAAGCAGAGCGAGCGTGAGTTCTTCCTGAAAAACGTACTGCTGGCCCTGTCCGGCTACCGCACCGTGCAGTACATCCGTTACATCATCAAGGACCGCGTCAAGGCCCAGGGTTCGGACAAGAAGATCCGCAACGAACGCCTCATGCTGTGGACCTACTGGGCAGCGATCTTCGCCGTGGCCGCCAGCTTCGGCGTGGTCACTGAGCTGCTGCTGTTCTGGCTGGTGCCGCTGTTCACTACCGCCGTGGCCGTGGGTTGGATCATCGAGCTGGCCGAGCACTACCCGCTGCCCGCTGCCGAAACCGAGAAGCTGCTGCTGACCCGCAACCGCAAGGGCAATGCTTTGGAGAACTTCTTCTTCGGCCGCCACGACGACAACTACCACCTGGTGCACCACCTGCACCCGGCCATCCCGCACTGGAACATGCGCAAGGCCCACGAGCTGTTGATGTCGCACCCCGAGTACGCCCGCTGGGACAACCTGTGGGCCGGGATTTTCACCCGCGACCGCCACAGCCCCAACAAGGAAACCATGCTCAGCTACGCGGCCAAGTTCCGCGCCCACAAGATCGCTAACCATGCCGACGACTCGAGCTTCGCCCGTCGCATGCTCAACCAGGCCTACGGGGTTTGACACCATGCACAACACAGACAACAGCCTGCTGGCGACCCTGGCTCTGAAAAAGCTTGCGGCCAACAAGACCTACCGCGACCTGTTCCTGGCCAGCGACACCCTGCGTGATTTCCTGCGCCCGGCCGCCTTGCGCTACATCATTTCCGAAGACCGCCTGGAGATGCTCGACAAGCTCGCCGCCCTGCAAGGCAAGGGCTATCGCACCGGCGTCGAGTACGTGGGCGAAGAGGCCACCACCCTGGCCGAGGTGACCACCGCCACCGACGAATACCTCAAGCTGATCGACCTGATGGCGCTGCACCCGACACTCAGCGAGCCGCCGCAACTGGGCTTCGACCTGTCCAACGTCGGCACCATCATTTCCCGTGAGCTGGCAATCGAGAACTGCTCGAAGATCCTCACCCATGCGGCCGACAAGGACGTCGGCGTGATCCTCAGCATGGAACGGTCCCAATGGACCGACTCGATCCTCGACATCTTCATGCACCTGAGTGCGCGGTTTCCCAACCTGGGCATCACCCTGCAGGCGCAGTTGAACCGCACGCCCGATGACCTGGGTGAGATCCTCGGTACCGGCTGCAAAGTACGTCTGGTCAAAGGCGTCTACGCCGAGCCGGCCGCCATCGCCTTGCCCCGTGGTGCGCAGTTGGACGAGCGCTACCTGGGCCTGCTCGACCGTATCAACGGTGCCAGCAGCAACTACGCGTTCGCCACCCAGGACCCGCAGTTGGTCGAGCAGATCCTCACCAGCGGCATCGCCAGCCGTGGCGAGCTGGAGATGCTCCACGGCGTGCGTCCCGAGTTGATCAAGGCCGTCAAGGACGCTGGCCAGGTCAAGACCCGCGTGTCGGCGGTGTACGGCACCAACTGGTACTTGCACCTGCTGCACCGCGTCGCCGAATTCCCGCAGAACATTTTCCTCGCGCTGGACGACGTGGCGTCGCCGCGCCCTTCCGAAACCGCCACTCATTACTGAAAAGGACATCCTCATGAAACAGTACGTCGCCTTGGTTGATGTCTACTCCAGCGGTAACTTCCTGCCTAAATTCTTTCGGGATGCCGGCCTGGGCCTGATCCATGTACAGAGCACCCCGGAACTGATGCCGAGCATGCTCGGGCCGAACCTGGATGAGTTCGAACACAACCTGATCTTCAACGGCAGCGCCGACGCCGTGGTGCGCCGCCTGCGTGAGTTCGATGTGGTGGCGGTGATCGCTGGCCAGGAGCCTGGCGTGCCGTTTGCCGACTACCTGAGCGAACAGCTGCAATTGCCGACCTCCAATGGCAGCGCCGGCTCCCGGGCGCGCCGCGACAAGTTTGAAATGATCGGCAAGGTGGCCGCTGCCGGCCTGCTGACCGCGCGGCAGATCAAGTCCGCCGACCCCGCCGAGTTGCTGGCGTGGGTCGAGGCCGGCCAGGTGTTCCCGTGCGTGGTCAAGCCGCTCAGCTCGGCGTCCACCGACGGTGTCTCGATCTGCCACAACGTCGAGGACGTGAAGCGCGCCTGCCAGGAGGTGGTGTCCAACCTGGACATCTTCGGCCTGGCCAACACCGAGATCCTCTGCCAGTCCTACCTCAAGGGGCCGGAGTTCATCGTCGATACGGTCAGCCGTGATGGGCAGGTGTATGTCTGCGGGATCTGGCGTTATGTGAAGCGCGAAGTCAGCGGTGGCAAAAACATCTATGACCGTGACGTGCTGATCGCCCCTGACAGCCCGGAAGCCAACGTGCTGGTGGACTACATCGTCAAGGTACTCAAGGCCCTGGGGATCAACAACGGCCCTGCTCATTCGGAAGTGATCCTGACCGAGGCCGGCCCTGCGCTGGTGGAGGTCGGCGCACGGCTGAACGGCAACATGGAGCCCAACTTCCACGACATCAGCCTGGGCGGCAACCAGGCGCAACTGACCTACCTGGCCTACTGCGACGGCGAGGCGTTCAAGGCCGGTTACGCCGGCAAGCGCTACCACAAGCTCAAGGAAGCCTGCGTGATCAACACCGACACCACGCTGCAAGGCGAAGTGACCGGCTTCAACGAGGCGGCCATTCACCTGATCGAAGCGCTGCCGTCGGTGCACAAGCTGAGCGTGAAGTACAAGGCCGGCAAGCTGATGAAGAAGACCGTCGACCTGCTCAGCAGCCCGTTGCGCGTGTTCCTGCTGTCGGAGAACCAGCGGGATATCGACCAGGATTACGAACAGATCCGCCAGTACAAAGACAACGTCTACGTGATCCGCTGATGGGCACTTATCGCGCGTTACGCGGGCTCAACGCCCGGCTGCAGTCGCTGTTCATGATCACCCTGGTGTTCCGCATGGGCACCATGGCGTTCCCGTTCTACGCGGCGTACCTGATTCATCAGCACGCCGTGTCGGCGGGCACGGCCGGCCTGTTGGTCGGCGTGTATGGCGCGGGTGCGCTGTTCGTGGACCTGATCATCGGCCCGGTGATCAAGCGCCTGGGGGCCAACCGGGTGATCCTCGGCTCGTTGCTGCTCAACGCGTTGCTGCTGTTGATCATCCCATCGGTGGACAACACCGCCGCGCTGTTCGTGCTGTCGTTCCTCTGGGGCGCCTGCTACGAAGCCTTCACGCCGGCGACGTTCTCCGAGACGGTGACCCACAGCAGCAGCGAGACGCGCAAGGTGGCGTTCTCCTGCAACCGTTTGGCGATCAACATCGGCATGGCGATCGGGCCGCTGTTGGGCAGCCTGATTTTCCTGAGCAACGCCGATGCGGTGTTCTACATCAATGCGGCGTTGTCCCTGGTGTCGTTTGCCGCCTGCCTGCGATTCGGCCGTGCGGTCACGGTTGACGCGGCGCAGGCAGCGCCACTGGCGAGCAAGGGCAATGGATTGCCGGAGACGGCACCGCACGAACGTTCGCGTTTGCTGGTGATCTTGCTGGCGGCGCTGCCGGTGCATGTGGCCTACGCCTTGCCGCCGACGTTTCTGTCGGCCTACATCATCACTTACACCGAACTGCCGGCGTATTACGTCGGCATCATTTTCTTCATCAACGCCTTGCTGGTGATCCTGTTCGAAGTGCCGATCAACCAGCGCATGGCGCACTTGTCGAGCAGTCGCTCACTGGTGGCGGGGTTCCTGGTGGCCGGGGTCGGGTTTTTCCTGATGGGCTTCAGCCATATCGGCGCGGTGCTGCTGGTGGCCACCGTACTGTGGAGCCTGGGTGAGATGATCGTGTTTCCCGGCATTACTCATTACGTGAGCAGCATCTCCAGCCGGCACACCGTGGACCGCAACCTGGGTTACTACTCGGCGGGGGTCAACATCGGGGTGATGATCACGCCGTCGCTGGCGTTCATGTTGGTGGCGCAGCCGTCCCTGCCGTCGCCGTGGCTGCTGGCCGGCACCGTGTTGCTGCTGTTCGCGGTGGCAGTGGGCGTGATGAAAAGCTCAACCCTCTTGTGGAACAAGGAAGCGTGAAATGAGCATCGTGCACTTGAACACCGCTGGCGCGGGCCTGATGTCCACGGCCACGTTGAATGCGATCCAGCGCTTTACCTCGATCGAAGCGCGCATTGGCAGTTATGAGACTGAACTGGCCTACGAGGAACTGCTCAACGTCGACCTGTACCGGGTCGCCGCCGGGCTGTTGAATGCGCAGCCGACCGACATCGGTTTTTTCAGCAGTGCCACCGAGGCCTGGACCAGCATCCTCAGCAAGCTCAACTTCCCCCGGGGCAAGCGGGTGTGGGTGTCGGCCTCGGAGTACGCGGCCAACCTGATCTTTTTCAACTACCTCAAGCTGTCTCGCGACCTCCGTGTCGAGGTGATCCCAACCACCGCGACCAGCCCGTTGGACCTGGATTGGGTGCAGCGCAACCTGGACGACGAGGTGTTCCTGGTCAGCGTGTCGCACCTGCCGTCATGCTGCGGCGTGATCAACCCGGTGGAAGCGTTGGGCGCGTTGCTCAAGGACTCGAGCGCGTTGTATGTGGTCGACGCCTGCCAGTCCCTGGGCCAGTTGCCGCTGGACGTACGTGACATTCGCTGTGATTTGTTGACGGGCGCGGGGCGCAAGTTTCTCTGCGGGCCGCGTGGCAGCGGGATTGCTTATGTGTCGCCACGCTTGCTCGGACAGTTGGAACTGAATTTTGCCGACCTGCATGCGGCCAGCACCGATGGCCAGGTCAACCGTATCGAGGTGTCCAGTGCGCGAGTGCTGGAGATTGCCGAGAAGAGTTTTTCAGCCCTGGTGGGCTTGCACACGGCGATGCGCGAATACGCGGAGGTGGGGGCGGCGGTGAACACCGAACCTTATGCCTTGCTGGTGCAGGAGCTGCGGCGCTTGCCACAGTTGCAACTGCTGTGTGAGCCGTTCGAGCAGACCGGGACTGTGTCGTTCGTGCCGCGCAACAGCTCGGCCAAGGTGTTCGTCAGCCTGGCCCGCGAACTGGGCCTCAACCTGTGGGCGGGCACTGCCGCCCACACGCCGTTGCTGCTCAAGGACCTGGGCGCCACGCATTTCGTGCGCGCCTCGGTCGGCCGGCAGGTCACCCTGGCCCAGGTGGAACAGGCCCTGGTGACACTGCGCAGCTTGTAGCGTCAGGCAGTCACTGCGCGGCGATGGTGTAGCCGTCGAACGCGCTCTGCTGTTGCAGCGCGGTCACGATGCTTTTGCGCGTGACCGGCTGCTCGACGCCGCTGTTGTCGACGAAGGTTTCGCCTTCCAGCTCGGCTTCGCTGCCTTCGCCCACGAAGGCAAAGCCTAGGAACTCCAGCGCTTCACGGTCGACGTTGAGCTTGGAGCGTGGTGTGCGCAGCGGTAGGGTGACACTGATGCCGTCCTTGCTGATCACATACACTTCTTCTTTCTTGGCCCGTGTGGCCTTGCTCTTGCCGGCGCTCGGGTTGCTGATGGCCTGGTGGCTCTGGTTCAGCACTTTGAGGGCCAGGCCGTAGACCAGCTCCTGGAACTCAGGGTCATCCTTGAAGCTGGACAGGATGCGGCTGATGGAGAATTGGCTGCTGAGGTTTTCCAGGGCGGCGTTGTCGGCAGCCTCGGCGTCTTTCAGCTGCTTGAGCTGGCCCATCAGGTCGTAGGCCTTGTCGTCATCGAAGGCATCGTGGGCCTGGCGGATGGCGACGCGCAGCTCGCGGATCTGGTCGCTTTCCTTGGAGGTGTGGAAGGCGTCCAGCACCATTTCGCTGATGATCTTGGCCGCTGGCACATGCTGTGAAAGATTGATGGCGTTTTCGTATTCAGCTTTGGATTGCAAGGCGACTACGGATTCTTCTTCGGTGTAGGAATCGGACATTGAAATTTCACTACTTCAGTAAACGGAGACAAAAAAGCGTCGCGCATTTTCAGGGGGGAGGGGGATCAGGTCAAGGCAGCACGCTGCCCACCTTGCCACGCAACGCGGCCAGCGCCCGGTGCAGTCGCACGGCCCGCCCGCAGAACAGACCAACGGTAAACCCCGAGACCGCGCCGACCGCCACCAGCATCTCTGGCGTGCTCAACAGCAACGGGTGCACCGCCTGCTGGTAGCCGAAGTAGTACTTCACCGCAAAGAACAGCTGTGAGATGAGCAGGGTTTTCCAGGTGCCCGCCAACACCAGGGTTTCGCCATTGGTATCGAGGTGCGCGCCGTTGGCGTTGAACAACCGCATGCCCAGCAGGCTGCCCACGATGGCGCCGCCCACCCAGGCGCTGCTCGACAGCAGCGAAGGCGCCAACGCCATCAGCGACCACACCACCAGCACCACCGGCAGGATCATCAACGAGCGACGACTCTCACGTCCACCCAGGCAGGCCTTGATGCCGTAGTAGCAAATCCACAGGTAAACGGCATAGACCCACAGGGGCGTGCCTTGGAGGATATCGAGCATGGGGTGCGTCCGTGCGGTAGGGGCGAGCGGTGGATAGTCGTCGAGCGTTCAGGGGTTTGTCCATCGAATTGAGCCTGACCCACATCAAAACGCCACACCGACAAAACCGTTACAACACAGAGGCCTGATGAACCCATAAAAATGACCACAGACCTGCGCCGAGGGGGCCACCCCACGCCGGGTTATTAAAGGATTAATGTGATGGCGCTTTCCCTCTCCCGCCTGGCCTTGCTGGGGGCGACGCTGTGTCTGGCGCTACCCTTGCACGCCAGCCCACCCGATACCCCGTTGATCGACCACGGCCGATACGTTGCGCAACTGGGCGACTGCATCGCCTGCCACACCGCCCAGCAGGGCAAAGTGATGGCCGGCGGGCTGGCGTTGAGCACGCCCATGGGCACGATCTACTCCAGCAACATCACCCCGGACCGTGAGACGGGGATCGGCGCCTACACCTTCGAACAGTTCGACCGGGTGATGCGTGAAGGTGTTACCCCGGCCGGTATGAACCTGTACCCGGCGATGCCGTATCCGTCCTACGCGAAGATGAGCGAAGCGGACATGCGCGCCTTGTACGCCTACCTGATGCAGGGCGTGGAGCCCGTGCAACAGGCTAACCTCGACGCCGACATGGGCTTCCCCTTCAACCAGCGTTGGGGCCTGGCGCTGTGGAATTTTGCCTTTCTCGACAAGCAACCCTTCACCCCCGACCCTGCCCGTAACGAGGTGCTCAACCGGGGCGCCTACCTGGTCCAGGGCCTGGGCCACTGCGGCTCCTGCCATACCCCACGGGGCATCGCGTTCCAGGAAAAGGCCATGAGCGATGACGGCCGCAGCGGCCGGCATTACCTGGCGGGTGAAACCGTCGAACATTGGCGCGCCTTGAGCCTGCGCAACCTGTGGACCGTGGAGGACACCGTGCAACTGCTCAAGACCGGGCAGAACCGCTTTGCCACGGTGGCCGGCAACATGGCGGATGTGATTCACCACAGCACCCAGCACTTCAGTGATGACGACCTCACCGCCATCGCCAGCTACCTCAAATCCCTGCCACCGGGCAAAGACGACCTGCCGATGCCGGCTGTGGCCCGCGCTCCGGCCACGCCGCCTGCCGACTTGTTTACCAGCCGAGGCGGGCTGGGGTACATGCAGTTTTGCAGCGACTGCCACCGTGCCGATGGCGCCGGGGTGAAGGGCCTGTTTCCACCTTTGGCCGGCAACCCGAGCATTGCGTCCAACAACCCGACGTCGTTGCTGCACATCACCCTCACCGGTTGGGAAACCGCGCAAACGGCGGCCCACCCACGGGTCTACACCATGCCCGGTTTCGCACGCCTGGCGGACGCGGAAATTGCCGAGATCCTGAGCTTTGTGCGCACCCGCTGGGGCAATGAAGGCACCCCGATCAGTGCCGCCCAGGTGAAGAAACTGCGCGACCAACTCAACCCGGCCACCACCGATTCATCGGCGTTTGAAACCCCGCGCCTGGCAGATCTGCTCGCCGCCCCCAACGCTGACCAGGTGGTGCGTGGCATGCGCCTGCACCTGCAAACCAAGGCGTTGCTGCCGGATAACGTGGGTAACTCACTCAATTGCACCAGCTGCCATCTCAACGCCGGCACCGTGGCGGACGGTTCGCCCTTTGTCGGCGTGTCGGCGTTTTTCCCCAGCTATGCGCCGCGTGCGGGCAAGGTGGTCAGCCTCGAAGAACGCATCAACGGCTGCTTCCGCCGTTCGATGAACGGCACGCCGTTGGCGCCGCAATCGGCCGAGATGCAGGCCATGGTCGCGTACTTCGACTGGATGAAAAACAACACACGGCCCGAAGACAAGGTGGCGGGGCGCGGTGTGGGCAAGATCGACCCGGCGATCAAGCCGGACCTGGCCAATGGCAAGGCGGTCTACGCCAAACAGTGTGCGGTGTGCCATGGCGATAACGGCCAGGGCTTGGCGCGTGCCGATGGGGAACTGGTGTACCCGCCGCTGTGGGGCGAGCAGTCGTTCAACATCGGCGCCGGCATGGCCCGCCCTTACACGGCGGCGGCGTTCGTCAAACGCAACATGCCGATCGGCTTTCACGAAAAATTCCCGCTGGGCCAGGGCGGTCTGACGGACCAGGACGCGGTGGACGTGGCGGCGTATTTCTCGGGGCAACCGCGCCCGGACTTCCCGGATAAGGTCAAGGATTGGCCCAACGGCGGCAAACCCGCCGATGCGCGCTACTAGTCCAGCTGCTTGAGGCAGGCCTCGAGAATATCCAGGCCTTCTTCGAGTACTGCAGGCTCGATGGTCAGTGGTGCCAGCAGGCGGATGATGTGCCGCGATTTGCCGCTGGGCATCAGCAGCAAACCGGCGTCCCGCGCCAGGCTCAGCAATTGAGCCAGTTGCTTCGGCGCGGGTGAACCGTCGGCGTTGGCCAGCTCAATGCCGCGCATCGCACCCACGCCGGTCAGGCGGCCGAGGTAGGGGCTGAGGCCTTGTGCGCGCCAGGTGTCATAACGGCGGACGATGGCTTCCTGTTGCTGTGAGCCCCAGGCTTGCAGGTGTTCATCGGTCATTGCATCGAGGGTGGCCAGCGCCGCTGCACAGGCGATGGGGTTGCCGGAATAGGTGCCGCCCAGGCCGCCCTTGGGCAGGTTGTCCATCAGCGCTTTGCGCCCCACCACCGCACCCAGTGGTACCCCACCGGCAATGCTTTTACCGAGCAGGAGCAGGTCCGGTTCGATCCCCAGGCGCGAGAACGCAAAGCGCTGGCCGGTACGCCCGAACCCCGACTGGATTTCATCGGCGATCAGCAGGATGTTTTTCTCGTCGCAGAAACGCCGCAGCGCCTGGGCGAACTCGACATCCAGGGCGAGGAAACCACCTTCGCCCTGTACCGGTTCGATGATGAAACAGGCGACATCGTCCACGTCGATTTCCACGCTGAACAGGCGCTCCATCGCCTTCAGGGCCTCGGCGCAGCTCACGCCGTTATCGGCGCTGGGGTAGGGCAGGTGGTACACCGGGCCGGGCAGCACGCCGACTTTTTGCTTGTAGGGCGCCACCTTGCCATTGAGGTTGAGGGTGGCCAGGGTACGCCCGTGGAATGCGCCATCGAAGGCGATCACCGCCGTGCGGCCGGTGGCGCCGCGCACGATCTTCAAGGCGTTTTCCGCGGCCTCTGCGCCACTGTTGGTGAGCATGCCGCTGACCGGGTAGCTTACCGGTATGAATGCGGTCAGACGTTCCATCAGCTCAATGTAGGGCGCATGCGGGGCGGCGTTGAACGCGTAGTGCGTGAGCTGGGTGGCCTGTTCACGAATCGCCGCGACCACGCCGGGGTGGCAGTGGCCGAGGTTGAGCACGCCGATGCCGCCAACAAAGTCGATGTAGCGCTTGCCCGTGGTGTCCCACACTTCGGCGTTCTTGCCGTGGCTGAGGCTGATGGGGTGGACGATGGAAATCGATTGGCTGATGGTTTCGCGGCTCATGAATCGTGGACTCGGCAATGGCGGGCGTCTTTTTATCTAAGCCGTGCGCCCGGCCTTGCCGCAAACGAAATAAAGTCGCCGGGTCATTATTAAAAGTCGGGATGTGCCTTGATATAGCTCACCATCCACTTCAGGAAGGCCTTCACTTTTGGCACTTCGCCGGCGTGTTCGGCGTGGGCGATAAAGTGCGCGCCGGCGCTGGGCATCGTGTAATTCCACGGGATCATCAGGCTGCCGTTGGCCAGCTCTTCGGCCACCAGGTATTGGGGCACCAGCGCCACGCCGTAGCCCGATTGCGCGGCGCGGATGCACATGTAGAACGTGTCGAAACGCGGCCCGTGGTAGCTGTTCTGCGAATGCAGGCCCTGTTCCAGGAACCACTCGTGCCAGGCCTCCGGGCGCGAGGTGCATTGCAGCAGGGTGTGGCGCGAGGAGGCATCGCTGCCGTCGGCGACAAACCCCGGCGCGCAGACCGGCACCACGGCCTCACGGAACAGCTCGATGCACGTTGCCCCGGGCCATGAACCCTGGCCGAAGAAAAACGCGATATCGGCCTTGGCCTGCAGCACGTCGAAGGGCTCCAGCTCATTGCGCACATCGAGGTGGATGTTCGGGTGCTTGGCCGCGAAATCCTTGAGCTTGGGCACCAGCCAGCGGTCGCCGAAGGTCGGCTGGGTAGCGATGCGCAGCACTTCGGTCTCGCCGCCGTAGGTGAGGATGTAACGGCTGGAGATGTCCACCTGGGTCAGGATCTTGTGCACCTCGGCCAGGTACAGCGAACCCGCCGGTGACAGGTACAAGCGCTGGCGCACCCGTTCGAACAGGTTGTGGCAAAGCATCTCTTCCAACTGCGCGACTTGTTTGCTCACTGCGCTCTGGGTCAGGTGCAGTTCTTCGGCGGCGCGGGTGAAGCTCAGGTGGCGGGCGGCGGCTTCGAAGCATTGCAGGGCCGTCATCGAAGGGGTCAAGCGTTTTGAAATCATGCAGTTCATTCCAAATCGGAAGGAGCCTTTGCCTAAAGGTCGTTTGTGGCAGCGCCGTAAAGCCGTGGATACTGCCCGGCAGCACTATAAACCGGCGCGGGCTGTGAGGCGCCGAATAATAAGGAATGACAGGGAGTGCCTTGCATGAATCCATTCAAAACCACCTTGGCCGTACTCGGCACTAGCGCCGTATTGGGCTTGGCCGGCACCGCGCACGCGGGCGCCACACTGGATGCGATCCAGAAGAAAGGCTTTATCCAGTGCGGTGTCAGCGACGGCCTGCCAGGCTTTGGTGTGCCGGACAGCAAGGGCAAGATGACCGGCATCGACGTGGATGTGTGCCACGCCGTTGCAGCGGCCGTGTTTGGTGACGCCTCGAAAGTGAAGTTCAGCCAACTGACCGCCAAGGAGCGCTTCACCGCGCTGCAATCGGGCGAAGTGGATGTGATCTCGCGCAACACCACCTGGACCAGCTCCCGCGACTCAGGGATGGGCCTGGTGTTTACCGGCGTGACCTACTACGACGGCATCGGCTTCCTGGTGAACAACAAGCTGGGCGTGACCGGTGCCAAGCAACTGGACGGGGCGACTATCTGTATCCAGGCCGGCACCACCACGGAACTCAACGTGTCGGATTACTTTCGCACCAACGGCATGAAATACACACCGATCACCTTCGACACCGCCGATGAAAGCGCCAAGGGCCTGGAATCCGGACGCTGCGACGTGTTGACCACCGACCAATCGGGCCTGTACGCCCAGCGTATCAAGATGGCCCACCCGGACGAGTTCGTGGTGCTGCCGGAAGTGATTTCCAAGGAGCCGCTGGGGCCGCTGGTGCGCAAGGGCGATGATGAGTGGTTCAGCATCGTCAAATGGACCCTGTTCGCCATGCTCAATGCCGAGGAAATGGGCATCACCTCGCAGAACGTCGAGGAGCAGGCCAAGACCACCAGGAACCCGGATGTGGCGCGCTTGCTCGGTGCCGACGGTGAATACGGGCGGGACCTGAAACTGCGCAAGGATTGGGTGGTGCAGATCGTCAAGCAGGTGGGTAACTACGACGAAGTGTTCGAGCGCAACATTGGCCAGGGCAGCGTGCTGAAGATCAAGCGCGGGCTTAATGCCCTGTGGAGCCAGGGCGGTATCCAGTACGCACCGCCCGTACGGTAGCTATTCCGACGCGGTGTCCTTCCCTGCCGCTTTGGCGCGGTACAACGCCTGGTCGGCTCGCGCCATCAGTGCGGCAGGGGATTCACCGCTATGGCGCTCGGCCAAGCCCAGGCTCAGCGTCACCTTGAAGTCGCCCACGGCAGGCATCCGGGTGATCTGCTGGCGAATGCTTTGGGCCACGCCCTTCGCCGCTTGCAGGTTGCTTTTGGGCAGGATCAGCATGAACTCGTCACCACCCCAGCGGGCCAACAGGTCGCCGGGGCGCACGCACGCCTCCAGGTTTTGCACGGTGCGAACCAGCGTCTGGTCACCGACCGCGTGGCCATGTTTGTCATTGATTGGCTTGAAGTCATCGAGGTCCATGGCCACCAGCGTCAACGGCAGACGAAAGCGCTCGGCGCGGTCGCATTCTTCCAGCAGCACTTTCTCCAGGCGGTAGCGGTTGGCCACGTGGGTCAGGGTGTCGAGTTCGGCCAGGGAGCGGTTTTCGTCGAGCTGCACTTGCAGTTGCTGATTGACCCGCGATAACTCGCGAGTGCGCTCGGCCACCAGGGCTTCAAGGGACTGGTTGCGCCGTTCAAGCTGCTCGATCGATGACTTGCGCGTATGGATATCGCGGTGCGCACCCACCATGCGCGCCACCGTACCGTCGGGGTTGCGTGCGATCACGTAGCCGCGGTCTTCAATCCACAGGTAGGAGCCGTCTTCCTTACGGCAGCGGTATTCCACTCGGTACTGGGGCGCACGGCGGCTGATGTAGTCATCAAACACCGTCATGACTTGCGGGTAGTCTTCGGGGTGGATCACGTTCTCCCAGGTGAACACAGTGTTCTCCAGGGAGTGGCGGGGGTAACCGAGCATTTCGTACCAGCCGGGGTTGCGGTAGACGAACCCGGTATTGGCGTTCCAGTCCCAGATGCCGTCGCTGACCAATTCCATCACGGCATGCAGCATGTCGGCATTGAGGTCGGAAAAGTCATTGCGCAGCGGCTTGCTGTCGGATGTATCGTCCATCTGTACGCTTCCTGCGTGGGCTGGCTCCCAAGGCCAGTCAGGGTTGACGCCGATACTCCGTGGCTGGGGCTACTGTACAACGGGGCGGGTGTGGTTTGAATAGGGTGGGGGCGATGCTTTAGTAGGAGGCAGGCCGCTGCTCTACTGAACGGCAGAGTGGTTTTTGGCCCGGGGGCTTTAAACCAGGGGCGCGCCCGGTTCGGTATCGGGCACCAGGCGCACTTCTACGCGTTGGACCAGCGCCCGCGCTGCGCTCGCCAGGGTCGCCAGGGTCGCCAGGGTCATGCCTGCATCGTTTTGGTCCAGTGCACGATCGACTGCGGTACGGCTGGTGTGCATCCGTTCAGCCAGGGCTTTTTTGCTGACCTTTTGCACCTTCATCGCTTCCGCCAACTGCCAGGCGATAACACGCTTTAATGCGGCTGCGGACACCTCTTCTGTGAGCCCTTCGTCGTCAAGGAAATCATCAAAACTGGAACCAATATGTTTGTTCATTGCGGCGTCCCTCATAGCTTGCTTTTGCGACGTCTGGCGGTGTCCAGGTCGACGGATGGAGTTTTCTGGCTCTTTTTGATGAACCCGTGCAGCAGGATCATTTCATGATCAACCAGAGTGAACAGCGTCCGTGCAATGGACTCACCGAGATCGCTGCGAATTTCTCAAAGGCGATGTTCGAGTTTTCTAACCAGCGGCATTCCCTGCGGCCACCTGAATTGGACTGATTTGATGTCAATGCCTATGAATTTTCTAGACTCCCTGGGCAAACCCATCAGCCATTCGCGTACAGGTTCATTGCCCGCTTGAGTCCGATAAAAAGCGACGTTCAACACAAGAAGGAGGTGATTCAAAAAGAGTGCACCAAAATAGGTTCATATGGCAATCGGCGATTGAGGGCGCTTTTCGCAAAGTCCCGTCAGAGCCTGGCACTTTTTTTGTGAAGGAAAGAGCAGAAGATTTTTTCAAGAAAAATCATTAAAAATAATTAGTTAGGATGTTTCTTTGGCTGGGGTGCGATGGTGCGTCTGCGCATGTAAGACCGTTCACTCAGGCGCCACCATCCTCGTCCGAGGCTTGCCATCCGCGTTGTGCTGGTAAATCGCCTCAGGCTGCCCCTGCTCATTGAAAAACACCTGGCCTATCCCTGCGCTGTTCCACAGCCGCTCGCCAGCTTCGGCATGCTCGGGAATATGGGGCACCACCTGCAGGGCACGGCGGCGGGTGAAGCCGTTGAGGGGCGAGCGTGGCGAGTAGAGCCAACGGTTGAGGCGGTCGAACCATTCCAGCAGGCGCGGCGGGAATTCGTTCTTGATGCCGCTGCTGGTGATCTGCCAGATCCTGGGGCCCGCGTTGCGGTGCCGGATCAGCACTTCGTACACGAACGAGTAATGCACATCGCCCGAAAGAATCACGTAGTTACCCGGCGTACGGGAGTGGCGGAAGATGTTGAGGATCGCGTGGGCGGCGCCGCGATGGGCCATCCAGTTTTCGGCGTCCACCAGCAATGGGTGGCCGCACCAGCTGAAGACTTTCTGCACGGTTTCGATCAGCTTGACCCCGAAGATCGGCGCGGGCGAGACGATGATGGCCGAGGGATGGTCCAGCAGCTCTTGTTGCAGTTCGCTCAAGGCTTCCCAGTCGAGCAGGCCAGAGGGTTGCTTGAGGGCGAACTCACTGCGCCAGCGTCGGGTGCGGGTGTCGAGCACCACCAGGGCCGGGGTGGTCGGCAGCACGTAGTGCCAGTGCTGGAATTTCAGCAGGGTCTTGAGCAACTCGTCCTGTGCGGTTGCGTCCAGGTGGTTGTCCTGCGTCCGGGTGGTCAATGCCTGAATCTGGTTCAGCAGGTCGTCAAACACATCCGGCTGGTTACCCCAGCCCTGGCACAGCAGATAAGCGAGCAAAGCATTGCCGATGATGCGTCGGGAAAAGGGATGGCTGTAGGCAGTTTGTTCCCACTGGGCGCTGAGGTTCCAGTCGTCGGTGATGTCGTGATCGTCAAAGATCATCAAGGTGGACAGGTGAGCGAATACCCGTGCAACACCGGGCAGTCCTTGGCGGAATTGGTCGATCTGCACCTGCTCGTGGGCGTAGCGCTGTTGTTCGGCTGCGCTCAGCGTCGGGGCCTGCGTGTCGATCAATGTCCAGGGGGTTGGCGACCAGACCAGCAAGTACATCGCGATCACTTCGGCGAAGGTCACGAGATGGTTGTCGGCGGTGCTGCTGGTAAAGATCGGCTTTTTCACGCCACCAAAAAAGCGTTCGCGCAGGGTCTCGTTGCTGTCCAGCGCAGGCAGCAGGTCGGCGCGATGGTAATAACTGGCGCGATGCCTGTAGAGGCTGGTGCTGTCGTCGACCACCGCACCTTCCAGGTATTCATCGAACAAGCCCAGGCGTGCGATCAAGGCATGAATCGCCCGCAACATCGGCCCGGCGACATCGTCGGCGTAGATCTGGTCACCGCTCATCATCAGCAAGGTCGGGCGTTCGGCCGGGGTATGGGCTTCGGCCAGCAGGCGGTCGACACAGAGCAGGCCTTCGTCGGCGCGGTGATGGGGCTTGCGGCAGGAACCGTGGATCAGTTGGTGAATGCGGCTGTGTACAACGAAGTGGGGCATTGAGGCCCCTGCGTAAAGCAAGTGAGGGGCCCACTCGGCAATACCGTGATTGTCGATCAGCACATCGAAACTGATGTTTACGTCGCAGGGCATTGGCTCAGCCAGCGGTACATCGATCAGATGGATAAATGCGTGACGACCGACGGCAATGACCTGGCTATGAGCGGCCAGGGGAATAGCCAATGTTGTTTGAGGAAGTTGCAACTTCAGGGTCAGCGTCAGCTGCTGACTTGCCACGAGCCATAACACCAGGCGCTTGGGTTCGACACGGCGTAGCAATGGGCCGGCGAGTACAGAGGGTAGCGATGATGGCTCTGGCATCAAACGGATAACTCAAATTAAGAGGTAGGCCGGCAGGATACAATAAAGAATGTAGACGTTTCGTTAATAGGTGGCGTTGTATTAAAAGGCGTCGGCGAGAAAATAGAAAAGCAGCGTATTGAACGCTGCTTTTCACCAAGCTACTTAATGGATTGCAGGTTTACAGTAGGTTTCCCCGACCGAGGCTGTCCATACCTCCGCCATTGCGCCTGCGGGGCTTGTCTGCACTGGAGGTGGTTTCAAAGGCCGAAACCTGAAGGTCTTGCTCTTCAAGGCTGCGCTTTTGGCGAGAATGGGTGGATGGGGTGTGTTGAGTGTCTGGGTTAACAGGGAATTGAACGGGGTAAGTGCTGATAGCGCTGATCATAAGGGTGTCTCTTTTTTAAAAGTTGATAATGAGTTCTACATGGCATGTTCTTCCCTGTAACAGTGCGGGAGTTAAGTTAGTTGTTTTTGTTCGGGCAGGCGAGGTCGCGAGTGTTGCGGGTTGTAATGTGCTGGGTAGAAGTTTTTTGATAAAAAAGTTAAGAGTGTGTGGGTTGTTTATTAACTGTTGCTTAACGGCGTCAGTGTTCAGGTGCGCGGATGAATACAAGGTATTTATCCGGTAAGAGGGGAGGCCGGGGCAGCAAGGCTGCCCGGCGGGGTGATCGATTATCGGTGTACGTCGTCTGTCACTTTAGGCACCGTGAACCGGAACTCGCTGCCACGGCCCACTTCACTTTCAGCAACAATCTTGCCGCCATGGGCCTGGACGATGCCTTGTGTGATGTACAGCCCAAGACCGCTGCCGGTCGGATTGTTTTCCGTCTGTGTCCAATAGCGGTCAAACACGTGAGGCAATTGTTCCGGCGCAATCCCTTCGCCGGAATCGCGCACCGAAAACACAATCTCCTCGCCATTGCTCATGGCGCTGATGCCGATATTGCCTTGGCGCGGGGTGAACTTGATGGCATTGCCGATCAGGTTCGACAGTACCTGGAACAAGCGCTCCGGGTCGGCGTTGATCTGCAGGCCAGGTTCGGTGTTGAACGACAGGTCGATGCCTTTTTCCATCGCCAACGGCGCCAGCAGTGAATAGGCCTCTTCAAAGATCTGGCTGACATCCAGCGGCACCGGCTTGACCACATAGCGCCCGGCTTCGATTTTCGAGGTGTCGAGCAAGTCTTCCAGCAGCACGTTCATGCGCCCGGCCGCTTGTTGCATCGTGTCGATGGCTGAGGAAATCCGTCGCGAGGTGTGCGGGCCGTCGGAGCTGAAAGCCTTTTGCATCATGCCGCACAGCATGGAGATCACGGTCATCGGGTTGCGCAGGTCGTGGGAGACTACCGCCACCAGCTCGTCACGAGCGCGCACGGCTTGTTGCTCGCGCAACACTTGGCGGGCCAGGTCGTTTTCCAGGGCTGAGCGACGCAGGTCATTGGCGGCAAAGCGGTCGCCGTGGCTCCACTTGGTGGAGATGCCGGCCATTTCCACTTTCCAGATTTCAAACGATGTGCGTGGGCGAAGGCGCAAGCCCGCGTCGGAGTTTTCCAGGTCCAGCGGTTTGCTCGGGTCGCCACTCCAGTTGATGTTCTCTTTGACTTCCGGGCGGAACCACAGCACGCCGTTATCCACAGGCTTGGGCAGGCTCATGGCCAATACGCCGCTGGCCACTTGTTGATACTCGGCGGCAGGCGGGTACACCGACGCCAGGTTGTGGCTGGAAAACACCGGCTCGCCGGTCTCGATCAGCCACTTGTGCAGGGCGCGAATCTGCGCCGGCTCCGGGCAGTTGCCATAGCGATGCAATTGTTTGTCTTCGATGATCGCCACACCGCCGGCCAGGGCCAGGTCCATCAGCACTTGCGGCTGTTGGGCGAGGCCGTCGAAGACGTTTTCTTCGCTGGCCTTCATTGCCTGAGCCAGCAGGGCCAAGGCCTCGACCTTCTCTTCACGCTGACGGCTCAGGTCCAGGGCTTCCATGGCGCTGATCTGCAACGACAGCACCTGGCCGATGGTCTGGCAGGCTGTGCGTAGCTCATTGGGCACCAGCAACGGCTCGCGGTTGCCGCAACTGATCAGGCCCCACAGGGTGTCGCCCTTCATCAACGAAATGCTCATGGACGACAGCACGCCCATGTTCTGCATGTACTGGCAGTGAATCGGCGACACGCTGCGCAGCGTGGCGAAACTCAGGTCCAGCGGTTGGCCGGTGTCCGGGCGCAGCTTGGGCAGCAGCGGCACCGGCTCATAGGCGGCATTCGGGATGATGCGCAGCCAGTTGGTGCGGTACAGCTCGCGGGCCTGCTCCGGAATGTCGGACGCGGGGAAGAACAACCCGTTGAACAGCTCCATGGACGGCGCCGATGCCTCGGCGATCACCTGGCCGTGGCCTTCCTCTTCGAAACGGTAGATCAGCACCCGGTCATAACCGGTCATGGCCTGGATTTCATTCACGCTGATTTCGTACAAGGCTTGCAGGGTTTTCGCTGACTGCAGGCGCTGCAACATTTTGCCCAGGTCGCTGGTGCGGCCGTTCAGTGCGCGTGGTTTGAAGTCTTCAATACGGGGTTCGAATTCCAGCACCAGCACGTTCTGATGGCGATGCAACAGACCTTCGAAGGGGGCGACGTTGAGGGTGACATGCAGGGGCGGCGCGTCGAAAAAGCTGTTGCTCTCAGCCATGGATTGCACAGCGTTAGCGTGTTCAACCCCCAACAGAGTGTGCAGAGGCTTGCCTAGCAGCGCCTCAGGCGCCTGGCCGAACAACGTGCCCACGTTGGCGCTGACCTGGATGATATTCAGGTCGGGTTCCGACAAGGTCAGCAGCACACCGTGAGGTTGGATCGCTCCCGGAAAACGGATGGGCTCGTCGGCGCAGTTGGCAAGCAGCTCTTCAAAATCTTCGGGTTTCATAGCAGTACCTCCTGGCGGTCGAGCCATTGCTCAAAGCCGCTGAATGTCGAACGGGCAGCCTCTACCGCGTGCTGTTTGGCGGATGCATCCAGCGGCAGGCGGCCCAGGTAGTCGAGAAAGTCTTTCCAGCGCCGTCCGGTCTCGGCGCCATATACGTTGAGAAACGCGCCACCGTTGTCAGCATCCAGGCCCAGGCGCTGGGCCATTTCCCGGCGCAGCACTTGTCCGCCCAACGTCGCGCCTTCGAGCACGTACAGGGCGCCGAGGCAGGCAGCGGGAGTGTTGAAGGTGGGCAAATCGGTGCAACGAGGCAGGGCGTCGAGGGTGTCGTTGTCCAGGCCAAGGGCATGGAGGTCTCTCACCAACGTTGGCGTTTTCACGCGCATCACCGTGTCGAAACCCTCGGGGATCAAACCACTGTCGTACAGCGCTGTTTCCATTGGGCGGTAAAAGCCGTAGTACGCTTGGAGCAGTCGTCGATACCAGTTGGCATCCAGGCGCTCGGAGAAGAACGGCAGGCGTTTTTCCAGTGCAACATGCAACAGGGCAGTACCTGTACGCAATGTTTCCAGCAGTGAGGGCGCACTGACGTCATGGGCCTGTGAATGCATGCAATGAGCTCGAACAGTGGGCCTTGCGGCCATGAATGACGCGTGAAAATGGGCGACGATTCTACACAACTCATTGCCGTCGGCTGTACGCACAAGGCGAAAAGCCTGACCAGCGGATCAGAAAAGTCGCTCCTTGCTCATTGAATGACCACAACTCCCCGTCTCAAGTTCGGTTTAAGTGATATCGCCGGGCTATCAATGCATGGACGATCCTTGTTGAGTCAATGCCGTTTGCACACATTCAAGCAAATGCTCGGCGCTCCAGGGCTTGGGCAGGAAGCGCACACTGCTGCCCAGTTGCGCCGCCAGCTTGGTATTGCCGGACGTCAGCACCACCGGCACTGACGGCCAGCGGTGGGCCACGACCCGGCTCAAGTCATAACCGTTGAGCAAACCTGGCATCTGGATATCGCTGACAATCAAGTCCACCGGGTCATCGGCCCGCTCCAGGAAAATCATCCCTTCATCTGCCGAAGGAAACGAGGTGACATGGGCACCGAACTCCTCCAGCACGTCCACCATCAACGAGCGAATGATCTCGTCGTCTTCCAACACTAAAATCGATGGCTGAGCCATGATCCTTACTCCACCATCAGGGTTCAATTGGGTGGAGTGGGACAGGCCTCAATAGGTTCGATTGGATATGCGCTAAACGATGGGTGGTCGTGCAGAGGCTCTGGCTTGCGCGGTTGCCGGGTGTTACTGCACGATACCCGCGCATCAACTACAGAGGACCGGCCTGACCTCTCACAGGCTTTCGCACAAGGCTGCCCCCGTGAATGCTCCCGTTGCCCCACTTATCGACCACGACCTCGGCAACCGCATGATCAAGGTCGACCATGCCGGTGAGCATGGCGCGATCTGTATCTACAGCGGCCAGCTGTTCATGGCGCGTTTTTTTGCGCGTGGCATGGTGGCCGAACTGCAGGAATTTCTCTCCCACGAGCGCCGCCACCGCGCGGTGTTCCAGGCCGAGTTGCAACGCCGCGCTTATCGTCGCTGCCGCAGTTATTGGCTGTGTGGCCTGGGCGGCCTGGTGCTGGGGGTGGTGACTGGCCTGTGCGGGCGCAAGGCGATTGTCGCCACGACGGTCGCGGTCGAAAGCGTGGTGCTCAAGCATCTGGCCCATCAACTGCACACCTTGCAGGGCATCGACCCCTTGGCGGTGGCTGCTATTGCGTCCATCGTCGAGGAAGAACAACACCATCATGACCACTCGGCCGCGCAGATTGATGAGCGCGACCCGTGGTTCCGGGCGCTGGCGCCGGTGGTCACGGCATGGACCGAAACCGTGATCTGGATGGGCATGCGCTCCTGATTGGGCATAATGACCGCTACCTTGATGTGGAGCCTTCCATGAAACGCCTCGCCTTGTTGACCCTTGCCATGATCCTCAGCGCGCCGGCCTTCGCCGCCGGCGATGCCGAGGCCGGTGGCAAGCTCTTTACCAAGACCTGCGGCGGCTGCCATAGCATCGGCGAAGGTGCACGCGGCGGTTTCGGCCCGCAGCTCAACGGCATCATCGACCGCCCGGCCGGCACCACCACCGACTATCAATATTCCGACGCGATGAAGAACTCGGGCGTGGTCTGGACCCGCGACAAACTCGCCGCCTACATCGAGGCGCCAAAGAAAGTCGTCAGCGGCACGCGCATGATTTTCTGGGGGATCAGCGACCAAGAAAAAATCCAGGACATCCTGGCGTACCTCGAGACATTCCAGGCCAAGTGATCACTCGCGCACATTCCTGAACAGCATCAGCCGCGCACTCTCATGCAGCCCGCGCGTCAGCCCCTGCAGGCGCTCGAACTTTTCGGGATGTTGCTGCGCCACGTCTTCCCTCGGTGTTTGCGACGCCAGGTCGTGCAGGGTGGGTGAACTGCCGTCGTGCTGCATCTGCAGCAGGAAGTCCTTGGTCACGCCACCAATCACTGGGAACGTGCCCTCCTGCAACACCAGCGGCACCATGCGTTCGCCTTCCGGTGCCGGTTGCTGGATGTCGCGGCCCATGGCGCGATTGCGAAACGGCACGCCCGCCATACCCGCCACGGTGGGCAACAGGTCGGCCAGGCCCACGGCGTCTTCGATCACGCGAGGCGCCAGGCCGGGGGCGTGGATCAGCAGCGGCACGTTGTTACTCTCCAGGCCCAACTGTTCGAAGGCGGGCGCCATGTGCGGGATCTGGCTGATGCGGGTGTTGTGGTCGCCGAAGAACACAAAGATGCTGTTGTCGTACCAGCCACCGGCCTTGGCGATGTCCATCAGGCGCCCGATGTTGTAGTCCAGCAAGCGCACGGCCTGGTACTGCTCGACGCTGCGGGAGCCAGCCGCCTGCACTTGTTCCAGCGTCACGTCGGCTACCTGGAACCCGTCGTTGTGCTTGGGGATGGTGAACGGCCGGTGATTGCCCGAGGTTTGCAGGAAGGCAAAGAACGGCTGGCCGTCGGGCACGGCTTGCAGCAGCGCGTCGCTTTCCTTGAACAGGTCGAGGTCGGAGATGCCCCACACATCCACGCGGGACGAGCGCCAGTGGCTTTCCTCAAACAGCTGTACGCCGTCGATGCTTTGGCGGATCAGCGCGTTGATATTCGCCCAGCCGGTGTTGCCGCCAATCATGTAGAACTTCTGGTAACCCTCGAACGCGTTGATCAGCGTGTGTTGCCGCGTGATCAGCGGGTTGCGCGTGGCCGTCTCTTGGCGGGTCACGTCCGGCACGCCGGTGATGCTTGCCCACACCGTCTTGGCGGTGCCAGTGACGGGCACGTAGAAGTGTTTGAAAAACAGGCTTTGCGTGGCCAGTTTGTCCAGGTTTGGCGTGGGGTTGAGCGGGTTGCCATAGGCCCCCACGGCGCTGGTGCCGAGGGATTCGAGCATCACGAAGATGACGTTGGGCGGCTGGCTGCCGGCCAGGCGATAGGGCTGCACGCCTTGCTCCCGAGCGAAGTTCAGGTGCGCGGCGTCAGGTTGATCGACGCCCAGGTAGTGGGCGACTTGCGGGTACAGCTCGCGCACTTTGGCCTCGTTGAACTGCGACTGGCCGACCTTGAGCGTGTCGTACAAAAACAGCACCGGGTTCAAGCCCACGGCGGCCACTTGGCTGTCGCCGGAAAAGAATGCATCGCTCCAGCGCAGCGGTACCGGGTTCTCCAGGTTGAGGTTGGCCACACGGCCGAGCAGGGCCAGCAGCACGGTGATCACGCCGACCACTGAAACGGCGACCAGCGTCGGTTTGCCGATGGCCTTGGGTTCGAGGTCCAGGGTGATTCGTTCCAGGCACACCAACGCCCACACCCACAGCGCCACGGCAGCCAGCCAACAGGCGGTTATCCACAGCACCGGGTAGGTCTCCCACACCATCTGCTGAGAAATCTGCGCGTCTTGCAGGTAACGCAGCACCGTCGCATTAATGCGTACGCCGAGGTAGGCGTAGTGGCCGAAATCGATGATGTACACCAGGCCGACCACCGCCAGCATCACCAGCAGATAACCCCGCGCCAGCCAGCGCAGGGCGGGCAGGGTGGTGAGGTTCCAGCGCGGCAGCCACGCCAGCACGGCCAGCGGCAGCAGGATCAACACCGCCAGGCGCAGGTCGAAACGCAGACCGATGCCCAGGGTTTCGAGCAGCGCGGGCGTGTTGAACCCGAGGCCCGAAAAGCCCACCACAAACACCAGCCGCAAGGCGGCCAGCAACACAAACACCAACCCGATCGCGCCCACGCCGTAGCGCAGGCGGCGTGATTGCAACGCACTCATTTTTATCCCCATTCTTTAAATCGACGCAGTCTCAATGTGGGAGCGGGCTTGCCCGCGAAAGCGGTGTATCAGTGCCAAATGTGCTGCCTGACACACCGCATTCGCGAGCAAGCCCGCTCCCACAGTTTGAGATTCGTAAATCCAGCGATGACGCAGTAGCCCGCCAAGAGCGGGTCCACCAAATAATCCCAATAGTTTTCCGACGCCTTGAGCCGCAACGCGAACGCCAACGTACCCACCGCCAACATCCACACCGCCAACGAATGGCGCAGCCACAGCATCAATAACGCTACCGCCGCCACCAGCACAATCATCGGCCGAGGGTTGAACCCCCAGCGATACGGATCCACATACGTCAGCCCCAGGGTGGCTGGATACAGCAGCAGGCTCAGCCCGCCAAACAGCATCAGCAGTTGCAGCTTTTGTGGGCGATGCAGTGGTTGCAATACGCCCAACCGGCACAGCGCAACCCACGCCAGCAACACCAACGTGCTGAACGCCAGGTCATCGGTAAAGCTGCGCACATACGCCGCCAGAGGCAGTTCATTCACCGGGATAACACTGAGCACCACTAACACTGGCAGTAGCCATGGGCGCCACTTTGCGGTGAATCGAAACGTGCTCAAGAGCACAAACCCCAGCAGCACAAAACTCAAATGGGCTTGCCACACCGCCGTCATCACAAGCGCTCCGCCAGCCAGGCTTCGTTGAAGCTGACATGTTTGATAAAGGTGTTATTCCACGAGTACACCACGTGGTACATGCCGTCCGGGCTGCGGCTGAAATACGGGTACTCGTACTCAAAATCGCAGCCACGGGGTTTGCACACGCGGTAATCCAGGTTGCTCAGGAAGCGTTGTTCCAGCGGCAGGCGCCGGGCACCGCTGGAGGCGCGGAAGCCCTCGCCAATGATTTCCTTGTAGGCCTGGGGTGTGAACGGCTGGCCGAGCGGGTCGGGGGACTGGTCCAGTTCGACCACGGTGCGCCATTGGCTGAGCTGGGCGTCGGTGCCGTAGAGGCTGAGTTTGAAGCGGCCGTCTTGCAGGTCGTTGAGGGCGACGAGCAAACCGTCGTCCTCGGTGGCCACGGCCGCGAGCGACGAGTTGGGGTTGGCCGGCGCCAGCGGGTACGGCTCGCTCCAGGTTTGCCCGGCATCTTCGGTGCGGCTGGCGAGTACACGGTGATGGGTGTCACCGGCGTAGCGCAGCATGGCCACGGCGCGCTGGCCGTCCTGGGGCACGATGGTCGGTTGCAGCGAATGTTTGCCCCGGCTGATGCGGAATTTATCGATCACTGCCCCGTCGGCGCTCAAGTACAGGTACTCGGCAAACTTGCCCATGAACTCGTGGTACACAGGCAAGCCAATCGAGCCGTCGGCATGGAACACGGGCGCGGCGCGCACCAGCGTACTGATGTTGAAGAACGGCGAGGTCACCAACTGCTTGGGGGCCGACCAGGTGGCACCCAAGTCTTCCGACACCATCAGATTGATCGCACTGGTGGCCCAGCCGCCGACCGACACCGACACGTAAAACATCCACAGGCGTTTGTCCGGCCCCAGGGCGATCACCGGGTTGCCGAGCTTGCGGATATAGCGCTGCGTGCCGTCGCGGGTACTTTCCCGCGTGGCCAGTACCTGCTCGGCGCCCCATTCGCCACTGTGCGCATCAAAGCGTGCGCTGCGCACCTGCACATCGGCGGCGCCCTCGCGGGAGCCGGCAAACCACACGGCCATCAGGTCGCCGCCAGGCAGTGCGGTGACGGATGACGCGTGCACAAAATCGGTGAGCTGCGAAGACACAAAACGACTGCTGTACTGCGGAGCCGCTGCCACCTTGGCGGTGTTCGGGCTGGCCTGTGCAAAAGGTGCCAGCATATGGGGCGGATGGCTCAGCCAGGCGGCGAGAAATACCCCCAGCAGGCTGCAGATCAATAAGGCGGAGCGCATAGGGAACCTGTCTGGAAAAGGATTACTGCACAGGCTCATCCGGCAGGCGCTTCCTGCGACCGGTGAGCATGGATAACGGCAGGTTGTCCCGCACCTGGACACTTTCAAACAGCGCCGCCAGTACATGCACACCTACCAAACCGAGCAGCACATTGGCCGCCGTTTCGTGCAGTTGCAGCGGCCAGTCGGCGCCCCACAAGGCATCGACTTCCTGCATCAGGAAGCCACTGACGCCGAGGGTCAGCAGCGCGAGCAACATCAACAGCATCACCAGGGCGCCAATTGGCGAATGGCCCAGACGATGCTGTGGCCGGCCCTTGAGCAGTGAGTGCGCGTGGGCTTTCAGGCGCGCGGGTGTCGGCCAAAAATCTGCCCAACGCGCGCTGCGTGGCCCGACAAATCCCCACACCGTCCGCACCAGCAGCCAGGCCATGGCGTAGTAGCCCAGCCAGACGTGCCAGTCATCACCGGCTTCGTTAAAGAAGTAATTGGCGATGAAGACCCCGGCGATAGACACATGAAACAGCCTCACCAGCGGGTCCCACAGGCGCAGGGATTGCCTTGGCATCAGCCTTTGATCTCGGTCTTCACGGCCTTGCCGGTGACGGGGTCGTGGTAGATCTCGACCTTGCGTTTGTCTTTGTCGAAGCCGTAGATCTCGTAGCAGTTGCCGTCGGTGACCTTGAACTTGCTGATTTCGTAACCTTGCGCCTTGAGCTTGTCCTGGAAGGCTTGCTGGTCTTGCCATTGCGAGCGCTCGGCGGTGGTGCACTGTGGGCCGGCAACGGCCAGGGGGCTGGCGAGAATCAGGGACAGCAGGAGAATTTTGCGCATGGAAAAGCTCTCGGCGTTTGTAGGAGATTTCACAGTGCAAAACCAACCTTAGTGCAACCTTAGTTGGCAACGAGCCGTAACATCTTTAGCGGAATAGCCCACGCCAGAACCCGGCATGATGCCGCCGTTTCCTACAGAGATTTTGGTATGCGCCTACTCCTTGTCGAAGATGATCGTGCCCTCGGCCAGGGGATTCGTGTGGCTTTGGGCGCCGAAGGCTACACCCTGGATTGGTTGCAGGACGGCGTGGCCGCCCTGCATGCCCTGCGCACGGAAAATTTCGACCTGTTGCTGCTCGACCTCGGCCTGCCACGCCTCGATGGCCTGGACCTGTTGCAGCAATTGCGCGCCGAACAGCATGACCTGCCGGTGCTGATCCTCACTGCCCGCGACGGCACCGCCGAGCGCATTGCCGGGCTGGATGCGGGCGCCGATGACTACTTGATCAAGCCGTTCGATGTGGAAGAACTCAAGGCCCGCGTGCGTGCTTTGTTGCGGCGCAGCCAGGGCCGTGCGCAACCGATGCTGGAGCACGCCGGTATCAGCCTCGATCCGGCCACGCAGCAGGTGCGTTATGGGGATGAAGAAGTCGTCGTGACGCCGATGGAGTACCAACTGCTGCACCAATTGATGGTGCGCCCTGGCAAAGTGGTGACCCGCGAACGGCTGTCCCGTGCGTTGTATGGCTGGCAGGACCGGGTCGAGAGCAACACGCTGGAAGTGTTGATTCACAACCTGCGCAAAAAGTTATCCACCGAGCTGATCCGCACCGTGCGTGGCGTCGGTTATGTGTTGGTGCTCAAACCATGACCTCGGTTCGCGCGCGCATTCTGATTCCGGTGCTGGTGCTGATCTTGCTGGGGGACGCCTTGATCAGCTGGCTGGTGCTGCGCGACAGCCATCACGAAATCGAAGAAGTCTACGACGCTCAACTCGCACAAAGCGCACGTTTGCTGCAGGGTGTGCTGCGCCAGCGTGATCCTGGGGACGCTGATTGGGACCGCCTGCACCAGGCCTTTGACCAGGCCATGAGCCGCGTGGGCGAGGAGGGCGTGGCCCATCCCTATGAAACTCGCCTGACTTTCCAGGTGTGGAACAGTGCGGGTGAATTACTCGTGCGCTCGGCCGAAGCGCCGGTGCTGAAGGCGCCACCGGCGACCCTCGGTTCCCACGACCTGATGGATAACGGCAATGACTGGTGCGCCTTCCTCCTGGCCGACCCGCAGCAGGGGGTGTTGATCTGGGTGGGCGAGCGCGACGACATCCGCCAGGACGTGATCCAGCGCATCATGCGCCACACGCTATGGCCCACCCTGATTGGCGTGCCGTTGCTGACGGTATTGATCTGGCTGGTGATTGGCTGGGGGCTTGAGCCGTTGCGTGTCATGGCCCGATCGATCCGCGGCCGCACCACTGACACGCTGCAGCCGTTGCAGCTCAAACCGTTGCCCAGCGATCTGGAACCGATGCAGACGGCGCTGAATCGGGTGTTGGTGCAAATCGATGACCTGCTGGAGCGCGAGCGCCGCTTTATCGCCGATGCCGCCCATGAGCTACGCACGCCGTTGGCCATCCTACGCATTCATGCCCAGAACGCCCAAACTGCCGTGACTGAAGAGCAGCGGCGCGAGGCGTTGGACTTTTTGGTCAGTGGTGTGGACCGCGCAACGCGCATTGGCAGCCAGTTGCTGACCATGGCGCGCATCGAACCGCACCTGAGCAACCCGGTGCGCAGCCGTGTGCAACTGACGGAACTGGTGCGGGAAGAACTCGCGGAGCTGACGCCCCTGGCAATGGAGAAGGGTGTGGAGTTGGTGCTCGAAGGCGAGGAAGCGTGCTGGTTGGAAACCGAACCGGTGGCGCTGGCGATTGCCCTGCAAAACCTGGTGACCAACGCGCTGAATTTTTCGCCGGTGGGCAGTGAAGTCAAAGTGATCATCGGCGCCGATTGCCTGAGCGTGGAAGACGCTGGGCCTGGCATTGATGAAGCGGAAATGGGGCGATTGGTGGAGCGCTTCTACAGCCGTGGCAATGCCAACGGCGCCGGGTTGGGGTTGGCGATTGTCGACATGATCGTCGGCAAGATTGGATGCCGGCTGGTGTTGCAGAATCTGGAGCAGGGCGGGTTGAGTGCACGGTTGGTGTTTGGCGAGCGTTGAGGGTGGGAGCATTGCAGGCATTTTCGTTGCCTGATAGGCCGCTTTCGCAGCCTCGCTAAAGCTCGACAGCTCCCACAGGGGGCCGCGTAACGACGACCATCCACTGTAGGAGCTGGCTTGCCAGCGATGGCGGTGGGTCAGTCACCGATGATTTGACAGATAAGCCCAGCTCTCACAGGAATAGGTACTGCTGGCCGCGACGCCGATCCAATGTGGGAGATGTCGAGCCCTGGCGAGGCTGCGAAGGGATCACCTCGGTAGGCCTGCCAGGCCACGACTCTTGCATCGCTGATTGCTTGAGCATCAGCCGCTTATTCGGTCCCAGCGGAACAAACTGTTTAAACTCGGGTCCAGTCTTCACTCTCATCCCCGATAAGGACATCCCCATGAAGCGCATCGCGCTGCTTTCCCTCGCCCTGGCCCTGGGCGCCTGCCAATCCAACCAACGCGACTCTTCGCCTAGCCTGCTCAAGGACGGCGTGCAATTTCGCCAGAAAACCGTAACGGTCGATGCCGAACACGCCAAAGTCATCATGAAAGCCTACGGCGGCACCAACCCCGTCGAATTTTCCATCCGCCGCGAAGGCGACCCTGACCAACGCGTGGAATCCTTGGGTACGGTGGTGGACACCGGTGAAGGCCGTGTTTTCAACTGGATCGCCAAACTCAACCAGACAGTCGCCAGCGCCGGGTTCAAACGCTTTCCGCAGCTGGAGATCCAGGCGGACCCAGGCAAGAAACTCACCGTATTTGGTCGGGCGGGAAACATAGGCAATGGCGCTTATTACAGCTGCATACCGCCGGAGAGCACGTTCACCCCAGAGAAAGCGAAGGTGTATCTGGTGGAGTTCCAGTTCACGCCTAGTCGTTCGGCGTGTGCACAGCAGGTATTTGATATCACCGATCCGGCGAATCGGGTGTTGATGGGTGGGGAGGGGAGTGAGACGAAGGCGGGGTAAGCGGGCTTGATTGAACGGTGGGCATTGCCCACCGTTTGCGCGGTAAAGGCTGGACGTTGATGGCTGTGCATTGAGCTGCGCGTTCGCTCGTACCGGTAAGCGCCGTAACTCCCGTGGCGCACGCCATGGGTGCGGGTGTTGACTGAGCGGTAGAGGGCCGGCTTTGTGCTGTAGGTTTCATTGCATCAAGACGCCTTCTCAGGTTGCTTTGAAGGGGGTGGCCAGGCGCCTTGGTAGCGAAAGGAAATTTGGTAGTCGAGCTGATTGGGTTCAATCATGTGTTGGAAATACGGCTGGATAATCGTTATCCAGTTAGGCAGTACGTTGAATACGTCGGCGTATATCGCGGTCTCCTCGCCTAGACCCAATGCTTCAAAAACACTGTCGGGATCTTCGATATCCGCTGAGTACTCAGCTGCCTTCAAGTCACTGCTGTGCTTTTCGTACCACCGCAGTCTTATCTTCATCACCATTTTGGAAACCTCTCTCTATCGTCAGTTACGACAGTCATGGCGATGGAGGGTTAAACGGATGGGCCGAACAGATGTGGATGTTGCGCCTGGAAGGACCTGAAGGTTTGATACTTCCAGCGCTCTGCGCCAGGTTCATCATCGTTCGTGCTGACTTCTCCGAAGTACCAGTGCTCTGACTCGAAGACGTTTCCTTCTTCGTCTTCATGAACAAAGTGAAAGCCAACCTCGTGAAGCCCCGGCGGGACGGTCAGGCCCCATTCACAGGCGAGACTTCGTCCGGTGATGCGGGTTTGCCGGAAGTGTTCGTAGTCAAAGGGTTGGGTGTGGCCGAGATGGCGCGCTTTGTCGGTGTAGACACAGACTCTGCTTGAGAACATGTCCGGGACCATGATGCAGGCGACAATCCAACACTCAGGGTCATCGTCTAACCGAGCTTCAAACAGATGACCTGCAACCTTGATCAACTGTTGAGCGCAATGCGCCAGAATCTCCGGCGTGGTTTGCTTGCCTTCAACAAGATTCTCGATAACCGGGATTCTTATATTTATGTAATTGGGTTCCGACGGCAGCTCGTTGTAAAAGCAGCCTTTGAAGCGGTCAGCCCAACGGGTCAGGGCTCTGAGGTGCCTGGGGATGTTGCGGAGTTTTTTGTTTGTTAGTGACAGTCTGCGCATGAGGCTTAATTCTCTACGTTTGTGTTATTCGTTTGCTTCTTCGTAATCAAACGCGATGAAGTAATCACTTTCAGAAAGCTCAATCTCATGAGAAAAGTACGCCTGTACCAGTAGTACCCACTCTCGCCGCAGCTCAAACATACCGTTGTTGACGTCCTCATCTACCGACAGTCCAAGGTTGGAAATTACGGAGTAGTCGTCTCCCAACTCCGCCGAGTCCTCCGCGCCGCTTAGGTGTTTGGTGGTTCTGTCGAACCATTCCAGCCTCACTTTTAGTCCCATGTGGTCCTCACAGATATTTTTTGAACCGGCGACACATAACCCGTCGGATCGCTATAGCAAATGATGCCGTCGGGCAGATGGCGCGGTTTGGCGGGGGGCGGTTTTGAGGTGGAAGCCGGGATGAAAGAATCGATCAACGGCGAATAGGGCACGCGCGATGGTTGCGGGGTCAGGATGCGCTGTTTGAGCTGTTCTTCTTCGGTGGGAGGGTAAAAGCGCTCTGACATGACCGGCTCACTTCCTTGTGTGGGGGAGTGAGCGTACGAGGGGGGAGGCGACAGTTGATATTGGCTTTGTTCGAGGCGGAGCGTGGGAAAAGTCAGCGTGTTTGTAATGGCCGAATCGTCAGGAGGCGTTCTCTTATCTGGGTATAGGGAGAGCGCAGGTCGTTTTGCCAGGGAGGCATATTAGGGGGGCGGTAGGAGATTTGATGGTGTACGGGCAGGCGCCATCGCTGGCAAGCCAGCTCCTACATTTGATGCTGTTCAGCCCAGCAGATGCTTGGAAATCAACCGCGAGATTTCCACAATCGAGGTCTTCCCGGTGAACTCAAACTTCACTTTCCCCAGCGATGAAAAGTAGATCTCCAACTCCGAGTCCAGATCAAACGTCCCAGCCGTTTCCACCGAGTACGCCACGATGTTCTTGTACGGCAGCGAGGTGAAGTCCTTCTTGCTGCCGGTGATCCCCTGCACGTTGACCGCGATGATGCGTTTGGTGGTGAAGACCACCCCGTCGCGCATGGCCTTGTAGGCGTCGACCACTTCTTCGCCGTCCAGCAGCAGCGCCGAGACGCGTTCGGCGTATTCGTTGTTTTGCTTGAGTTTGAAAAAGCCTTTGTTGTTGAAGTCGATCATATGCCTGTCCTTGTGTATGCCGTTTTGCTCACGGATCTGTATCTAACGCGGGCATTTTGAACGCCCTACCATGGCGGCCAACCTGACAACCTTGGCCAGAAGATAAAAAAGCGGAGCCCCATCATGCCTGAACTGTCCAACTGGCTTGCCTATGCGCTGATCTCCCTCGGCATGGTGCTCACCCCCGGCCCGAACATGATTTACCTCATTTCACGCTCTATCTGCCAGGGGCGCACGGCTGGGTTGATTTCCCTGGGCGGCGTGGCGTTGGGGTTTCTGGTTTACATGCTGTGTGCGGCGCTGGGGATCACGGCGCTGGTGATGGCGGTGCCGTTTGCCTACGACGCCCTGCGTTTTGGCGGTGCGTTGTATCTGCTCTACATGGCCTGGCAGGCCGTGAAACCGGGCGGGCGTTCACCGTTTCAGGTACGGGACCTGCCTCAAGACAGCCCGCGCAAGCTGTTCACCATGGGCTTGGTGACCAACCTGCTGAACCCCAAGGTGGCGGTGATGTACCTGTCGTTGCTGCCCCAATTTATTGACCCGAATGGCCATGGCAGTGTGCTGACGCAATCGTTGGTGCTGGGTTTCACGCAGATTTTGATCAGCGTGAGCGTCAACGCAATGATTGCCACCATGGCGGGTTCCATCGCGGTGTTTTTTGTCACCCGGCCGGGCTGGCAGGTGGTGCAGCGCTGGTTGATGGGGTCGGTGCTGATGGGGTTGGCGGTGCGGATGGCGGTGGAAGGGCGACGCTGAGTCGCGCTTCACAAAATGGCTTTCAGATAGTCCTTGAGGGTGTTGAGCGGGGCATTGAGTGCTTCAAGTGTTGATGCTTGGCGCACGTCCACCGCAAGCCGTTGCAGCTCGCGGCCCATCACGGTGTTGGCGCCGCCCAGGGACTTGAGTGCGAGTGTCAGGCACTCATCAACCTTGAGTTGAATAGTAGCCAGATCCCCCTGCCGCACCAACAACCCAAACACCTCGCGGTCATACCCGACCATCACTGGGTCATCACGCAAAACCGGGCTGCCGCCGTCCGTCTCGTACACCAGTTTCAGTGCAAAGAGCGCCACCGCTTCCAGCGTCAATTCCATGGTTTCGGTTCCTCGGCGTCTTTTGGGAGGGCGATGATCCCTGTTCTGAACCGGAAAAAAAAGACCTCGTACTTCAAGCCGTCCGCCGCAATGCCATCGCTTTTGCTCGTTGTAGTGGTCAGTTTTTCTCATTACCATTGGGAACAATTCTTATTCGTAGGGCTGTGTATGCCACCGCTTCCCGAGCCCGGCACCGCATCTTTGAGCATCAGCAGCCTTTATTGCGCCCATCACGGCTGGATTCAACGTTGGCTGGCGCGAAAACTCGGCAATGTCAGTGATGCCGCCGAGCTGGCTCATGATGTGTTTGTCAGGCTGTTGAGCCACCCGCGTGAGTTCGGCAGCGAAGGGCATGCGCGTGCGTACCTCAGCACCTTGTCGCGCAATGTGTGTGTGGATTTTTTCCGACGCAAGCACGTGGAGCAGGCCTGGCTTGAGGTGTTGGCGAGCCGGCCTGAAGCGTGCGCGCCTTCGGAAGAACATCGCGCATTGGTGTTGGAGGCCCTGGTGCATTTGCAGGCGATGCTTGATCGCTTGCCGGCCAAGGTGTCCGAGGCATTCTGCCTAGCCCAGATCGAGGGCTTGAGCTATCGCGAGATCGCGCTGCGGATTGGCGTGAGCGAGCGCACCGTTACCAAATACATCGGCCAAGCCATGTTCCAGTGCATGGTGCTGGAGGCTGAGTTGGACGGTGCCTTGGCATGAGCACCAACCCCGGTGGCCTCGACCATGCCACTTTGCAACAGGCCGCCGACTGGTTCGCTCGTCTGAGTGCCGAACCCAACGCCTTGCCGGTGCATGAGGCCTGGCGCCAATGGCATGCCCACAGTGAAGTCAATCGTCTGGCCTGGAGCTATGTCGCGCGTGTGGGGCAACGCTTTGCACCGTTGCAGGACGATGCCGTGGGTGCCAACAAGACGCTGGAGAGTTTGCGGCAGTCCCAGCGTTCGCGGCGCCAGGTGTTGCGCGGGCTGTCGGTGGTCTTGGGCGGCACGCTACTGGGCTGGGCCGGTTGGCAGCAGCGTTGGGTGTCGGGCACCTGGCGCGCGGATTTCCATACGAACACCACGGTGCTGGGCGAGCAGCTGTTGGCCGATGGAACGCGTATTTGGCTCAACAGCGGCACGGCGTTGGATGTGAATTTCAGCGCCGGTCAGCGTGAGTTGAAACTCTACAGCGGCGAAATCCTGATCAATACCGGCAAGGACGGTCGCCCCTTCGTGGTGGATACACCGCAGGGCCGCTTGCGTCCGCTCGGCACACGCTTCAGCGTGCGTGAGCAGGATGGGCACACGCTGCTCAATGTATTTGAGGGCAGCGTGGAGGCCAGCTGCGGCGACACGGATCAACGCCGCATCATACCGGCGGGGCAGGGTGTTCTATTCGACCGTCAGCACCTGGGCGCAATGCAACGTGCGCAACCTGGGCGTGAGGCTTGGGCAAAAGGTGTGCTGATGGCGAACGATATGCGCCTGGGGGACTTTATCGGCGAACTGGCCAGCTATCGCCATGGCCATCTGGGCATCGACCCACAGGTCGCCAACCTTCGGGTGATGGGCACGTATCCCCTGCAAGACACCGATCAGGCTCTGACCATGCTTGAGCAGGTCTTGCCCGTGCGCACCGAGCGGCGCTTCGCCTGGTGGACCACGGTGGTTCCGCGCTGATTTTTTTGCATCGTGTGCTTCCGGTTTTGATTGCTCATTCGAATTAGTGAAGGACAACGGCTTGATGCCTCCTTCGACCGGAACTGTTTTATGTCCTCATTCCTGCGTAACTCACCACAACCCTTGGCGCTGGCTATTGCGTTTGCCTTGGCCATCCCCACCAGCCTGAGCATGGCGCCACGGGCGGCAGCCGCCGAGCAGTCCAGCGTGCAGACCTACGATCTGCCGGCCGGTGCCCTGGCTGACCAACTCAACCGGCTCGCCGCCCAGGCCGGCATCTACCTGGCAGGCAATGCCGCGCTCACCGCCGGCAAGACAGGCCCGGCGCTGCGCGGCAGCTACACGGTCGACCAGGCACTGCAAACGCTATTGGCTGGCAGTGAGCTTACGGTGGTGCAGACCGGCGAAGGGCGCTATCAATTGCAGCCGGGTGCAGGCGGCGCGTTGCAACTGGGCACGGTGTCGATCTCCGGCATGGCGCCGGGTTCGACCACTGAGGGCACCGGCTTGTACACCACGTATTCGTCCAGCAGTTCGACGCGGTTAAACCTGACCCAAAAAGAAACCCCGCAATCGCTCACGGTCATCACCCGTCAGCGCCTCGACGATCAGAAGCTCACCAACCTCACCGAAGTGCTGGAAGCCACGCCGGGCATCACCGTGCTGCGCGTCGGTGTAGGCGCGGAGAACGATACATACTGGTCCCGTGGTTTTCAGATCAACAACTTCGAGATCGACGGCGTACCCACCTCGGCGCGTCTGGACAACACCACGCAAAACACCGCGATGTACGACCGTGTTGAAGTGGTGCGCGGCGCCACTGGTCTGATCAGCGGCTCGGGCACGCCCTCGGCGACCATCAACCTGATCCGCAAGCGCCCGACCGCCGAGGTCCAGGCCAGCATCACGGGAGAGGCGGGCAGTTGGGACCGTTATGGCACGGGCTTTGATGTCTCCGGGCCTTTGAACGACAGCGGCAATGTTCGCGGGCGCCTGGTGGTGGACTACAAGAAACAGAACTCCTGGGTCGACCGCGTCAACACCGACTCGCAACTGGTGTACGGCATTTCCGAGTTCGACCTGAACGACGCCACCATGCTCACGGTGGGCTTCAGCTACATTAACAATCAGGTCAACGACCCGCTGCGTACCGGCTTCCAGATGTTCTACAGCAATGGCAACCGCACCCATTTCAGCCGTTCCGCCAACAGCGCGCCGGACTGGGCGTACAACGACCGCAAGCAGACCAACGTCTTCACCTCCATCGAGCACCAGTTCGATAACGGTTGGAGCGGCAAGGTGGAAGTCAGTCACACCCAGAACCAGTTCGATGAACTGATCAACTACATGAACGGTGATATCGATCAGGACACGGGTGCTGGCGCTTACCTGTACCCCAACCGCTGGTCCGGCACACCGCGCCAGAACAATCTTGATGCCTACCTCACCGGGCCATTCAGCCTGTTCGGCCGTGAGCATGAGTTGATCGCCGGCGTCACAATGTCACGTTACAACGAAAACACCCCAAGCCACGGCGGTTGGTTCGGCTCCTGGACCGGCTACGACGGCACGGTGCCCAACATCTTCAACTGGAACGGCAGCGGGGCCAATCGCCCGGATACCACGCCGGTGGGCAAGACCCACATCGAAGAAAACCAATACGCCGCCTACCTGACTTCGCGCTTTCATGTCACCGACAACACCGCAGTCATCCTCGGCAGCCGCGTCACTAACTGGAAGCGCAACAACGAATCCAGCGTGTACGCTGACCCGACCCAAAACACCGAAAGCAAGGAAACCCGCAACGGCGTTTTCCTGCCCTACGCGGGTATCGTCTACGACCTGAGCGAAACGTGGGCGGTGTACGCCAGCTACACCAAAATCTTCAACCCGCAGGCCTATGGCGTCCACGACGAAAACAACAAAGCCCTCGACCCCCAGGAAGGCACCGGCTACGAAGTCGGGGTGAAAGGCAGCTTCAACGACGACAAACTCAACGCCAGCCTGGCGCTGTTCAAGATCGACCAGGACAACCTCGCGGTGTACGTGCGTGCGCCGGACATCTACCGTCTGGAGCAAGGCACCACTACCCAAGGCGTCGAACTGGAACTCAACGGCGAACTGAGCGAAGGCTGGCAAGCATCGGCGGGCTATGCGTACAGCGTGAGCACCAACCAGGACGATCAGCGCATTGTCACCACCAGCCCACGGCATAGCCTCAAAACCTTCACCACATACCGCCTGCCAGGTGTGCTCGACAAGATCACCGTGGGCGGTGGCGTGAACTGGCAGAGCAAGACGGGGATGGACCTGCACACGTTCGATCAGGGCAGTTATGCACTGACCAATTTGATGGCGCGGTATGACATCAGCAAGAACCTGAGTGCCACGTTGAACGTGAATAATGTGTTTGATCGCAGCTACTACGCGTATGCGGATAGCTGGAGTGTTTATGGCGCGCCGCGTAATTTTATGACGAGTTTTAAGTATACGTTTTGAATCGCACCGGATTCGCTAGACGCCTTGCAGCCCCGTTTGGCGAATGAGGTGGTGCTCAAGCGTGTGTGTAGGTCGGTGAGTTGAAGTTGTATGAGCTGGCGTCTTCGCAGGAAAGCCAGCTCCCACAGGGGGATTGCGTTTCAAGGTGGAGAGGGCGGTGAGCAGTGAATTCGCTGGCTGCCGACTTCTCTGCAGGCGAAAAAAAAGACCTTGAATTTCAAGGTCTTTTTTTAAGATGGTGCCCCGAGGGAGGCTGGAGCCTCCCATATAATCCGTAGCTTACAGATCGGTAATATGGTTAGGGATACACGGAGGGATACAAGCTGCTTGGGCCTTTGATCTTGCAATCCTAAGTTTGGTTATGAACGATCCGTAAACCCCCTCGTTCTCTGCCAGGAATTTAGCTGGTGTGGCAAGGATTGCAGCAATAGTAACAACCATTAATTTTTAGTGTGGGATTTGCTACCCGAGCGGCGCTGACTGCGCCGGTGCAGGTGAGATGATTTCCGAGTGGTACCTGATTCTCCGGCCTTGGCATGAAGCTGCAGCCAATCGTTGTGTTATGCACTTCGTAGTCGCCGTTGGCCTGTACATTTCTATTCACGACAAATGATTGCATTGGCTAGTCCTCGCTTCCGTGTGTCGGATCGGTAATGACTCAATATTTAGCAATGTGTGCTGTGTTCGCTGAGTTGCACGAAGACCAGCACGGAAGGAGGGTAGCTGGAGGATGGCAGAAAGCAATCAGTCTCCAGAATGGTGCTGGGGACCCTGGCACTATCTGAAGTACACGGGGCATGAAACCCGCGGGATCGAGTGAGTGGGAGGTGCCGGAAGTTACTGAAATTTCAATCGTTGAAATTGAAAGGATCTTGAAGAAAAAGGGCCATCGTTTCAGCTTCGGTAAAGGTGGCTATATCTGTTGCTGATAGTGAGCACCTGCATGGCGTCAACCATGGTGATGGATGTCAGCCCGCGCATAGCTGCCACCTATTCGCATGAGAAACGAACGTGGCAGCTCTCTACATTAGGAGCTAAGCAATGAGCGTTTCTGATAGGTCGTATCTTCGCAATCCCACAACCCAGACCTCCACCTATCTGGGAGGTGCCCAATGATCAACCCACCCCTCAACAAAACCCTCGGAGTCATCACCTTCTCCACCTGCGGCAAACAGCCCAACCTTCACCGCCTATTCCGCGTCAATTCCGGCGTACCCATTCGCGATGCCCTTGAGCATGCCTCAGAGCTTCTCCACTGTTCAAAAATGCTGGCATTGGGTGCGGCGATGGACACGAACGCGGATTGCTATGCCTGGGCGGCACATTATTTGGCGGAGATGGCGAAGGCGGTGGTGGATGATTTGGCGAATGGAATGTTGCCGAATGGGCTGGTGGAGGAGGGTGAAGCGGTTGGTGTGTAGGCGGGTGATTTGATGGTGTTGGGGCTGGCGCCTTCGCAGGCAAGCCAGCTCCCACAGGGGGATTGCGTTTCAAGGTAGAGAGGGCGGTGAGCAGTGATTTCGCTGGCTGCCCACTTTTCTGCAGGCGAAAAAAAAGACCTTGAATTTCAAGGTCTTTTTTTAAGATGGTGCCCCGAGGGAGACTCGAACTCCCACTCCTTTCGAAAACGGATTTTGAATCCGCCGCGTCTACCAATTCCGCCATCAGGGCTCAATGGCGGCGAAGTATAGAGAGGTGATTACCGTTGGTCAATCACGTTTCATGGTCAATTTTCACTATTTCCGCTAGACTTCCCGGCCCTGCTAGACGAACCCCATCATGCGCGTTGCTGACTTTACTTTTGAGCTCCCTGATTCGCTGATCGCTCGCCACCCTTTGGCCGAGCGTCGCGCCAGTCGACTGCTGACCCTGGACGGGGTGAGCGGTGCCCTCGCACACCGTCAATTCACTGATTTGCTTGAGCATTTGCGCCAAGGCGATCTGATGGTGTTCAACAATACCCGGGTGATTCCGGCTCGCCTTTTTGGCCAGAAAGCCTCCGGCGGCAAGCTGGAAATTCTGGTGGAGCGGGTGCTGGACAGCCATCGCGTGCTGGCCCATGTGCGCTCCAGCAAGTCGCCGAAGCCGGGTTCGAGCATCCTCATTGATGGCGGTGGCGAAGCCGAGATGGTGGCGCGCCATGATGCGTTGTTCGAGCTCAAGTTCACCGAGGAAGTGCTGCCGTTGCTGGAGCGCGTCGGCCATATGCCGCTGCCTCCTTATATAGACCGCCCCGACGAAGACGCGGACCGCGAGCGCTATCAAACCGTTTACTCCCAGCGCCTTGGTGCCGTGGCCGCGCCGACTGCCGGGCTGCATTTTGATCAGCCGCTGCTGGATGCGATTGCCGCCAAGGGCGTCGAAACGGCTTATGTGACCCTGCACGTGGGGGCCGGTACATTTCAGCCGGTGCGTGTGGATAAGATTGAAGACCACCATATGCACAGCGAATGGCTGGAAGTCAGCCAGAACGTGGTGGATGCGGTGGCCGCGTGCAAGGCGCGCGGCGGTCGGGTGGTTGCCGTGGGCACCACCAGCGTGCGGTCGCTGGAGAGCGCGGCGCGTGATGGCGTGCTCAAGCCGTTCAGTGGCGACACCGATATCTTTATTTTCCCGGGCCGGCCGTTCCATGTGGTCGATTGCCTGGTGACCAACTTCCATTTGCCGGAATCCACGCTGTTGATGCTGGTGTCGGCATTTGCCGGTTACCCGGAAACCATGGCCGCTTATCAAGCCGCCATCGCCAACGAGTACCGTTTTTTCAGCTACGGTGATGCGATGTTTATCACCCGTAACCCGGCGCCACGCGGCCCAGAGGAACAATCATGAGTCGTATGTCGTTTGAATTGCTGGCCACGGATGGTAAAGCTCGCCGCGGCCGTCTGACCTTCCCACGTGGCACCGTCGAGACCCCGGCCTTCATGCCGGTGGGCACCTACGGCACCGTCAAGGGCATGCTGCCGCGTGACATCGTCGCCACCGGCGCCGAGATCATCCTCGGCAATACTTTCCACCTGTGGCTGCGCCCGGGCACGGAAGTGATCAAGAAGCACGGCGACCTGCATGACTTCATGAAGTGGCAAGGCCCGATCCTGACCGACTCGGGTGGTTTCCAGGTGTTCAGCCTGGGTGCCATGCGCAAGATCAAGGAAGAGGGCGTGACCTTCGCCTCGCCGGTGGACGGCGCCAAAGTGTTCATGGGCCCGGAAGAGTCGATGCAGGTGCAGCGCGACCTGGGCTCTGACATCGTGATGATTTTCGACGAGTGCACCCCGTACCCGGCCGATGAAGACGTCGCGCGGATCTCCATGGAGTTGTCCTTGCGCTGGGCCCAGCGCTCGAAAAATGCCCACGGTGATAACACCGCAGCACTGTTCGGTATCGTGCAGGGCGGCATGCATGAAAGCCTGCGCAAGCGCTCGCTGGAAGGCTTGGACAAGATCGGCTTTGACGGCCTGGCCATCGGCGGTTTGTCGGTGGGCGAGCCCAAGCACGAGATGATCAAGGTGCTGGATTACCTGCCGGGCCTGATGCCCGCTGACAAACCTCGTTACCTTATGGGCGTTGGCAAACCGGAGGATCTCGTAGAGGGTGTGCGCCGCGGTGTGGACATGTTCGATTGCGTGATGCCAACCCGTAATGCCCGCAATGGGCATCTGTTCATCGATACGGGCGTGCTGAAGATCCGTAACGCGTTCCATCGCCATGATGATTCGCCGCTGGATCCCACCTGTGATTGCTACACCTGCCAGAACTTCTCCCGTGCTTATCTGCACCATCTGGACAAGTGTGGGGAAATGCTGGGTAGCATGTTGAATACCATCCACAATTTGCGTCACTACCAAGTCCTGATGGCTGGTTTGCGCGAGGCTATTCAACAGGGTACATTGGCCGCCTTCGTCGATGCCTTCTATGCCAAGCGCGGGCTCCCTGTGCCGCCCTTGGACTGAGTTTTCCGACCCTAAGATTCACTATTTGCAACTGGAGTGCTAAATGAGCTTTTTTATCTCTAACGCCATGGCTGATGCCGCTGCGCCTGCCGCTGCCGGTCCTATGGGCGGTGGTTTCGAGTGGATTTTCCTGGTCGGCTTCCTGGTCATCTTCTACCTGATGATCTGGCGTCCACAGGCCAAGCGCGCCAAAGAGCAGAAAAACCTGCTGGGCAGCCTGCAAAAAGGTGACGAAGTTGTGACCACCGGCGGTATCGCTGGCAAGATCACCAAGGTTTCCGACGCTTTCGTGGTTCTGGAAGTCTCCGATACCGTAGAAATGAAGTTCCAGAAGGGCGCCATCGCCGCCACGCTGCCAAAAGGCACGCTCAAAGCGATCTGAGTAACAACCTTTACCAATCGACGGGGCGCGCAAGGCGCCCCGCGTTATAAGCGGGCGGCGTGATGCTGAACAAATACCCTCTGTGGAAATACGTACTGATCCTGGCGGTGCTGGCGATCGGTTTTATTTATTCCGCTCCCAATCTTTATCCTGATGACCCGGCGATCCAGATCACTGGCGCCAGCACTTCGCTGCAAGTCAATCAGGCTGACCTGGAGCGCGCGAGCAAAGCGCTCACCGACGCGGGCATCCAGGTCAAAGCGGCAACATTGGCGGCTGATGCGAAGGGCGGTTTGTTGCGCCTGACCAAGGCAGAAGACCAATTGCCGGCCAAAGACGTCGTGCGCAAGGCCATGGGTGACGACTACGTAGTCGCGCTCAACCTGGCACAGACCACGCCAAAATGGCTGCGCAGCATTGGCGCGCACCCGATGAAGCTGGGTCTGGACTTGTCCGGTGGTGTGCACTTCCTGCTGGAAGTCGACATGGACAAAGCCCTCGACGCACGTCTGAAGGTCTACGAAGGCGACGTGAAGAGCCTGCTGCGCAAAGAGAAGTTGCGTTATCGCAGCCTGCCGCAGCTCAACGGTGCCATCCAGCTGGGCTTCTCTGATGAAGCGTCCCGCGAACAGGCCCGTGCGCTGGTGCGCAAGAACTTCAACGATTTCGACATCGTACCGGCCGACCTGAACGGTCAACCTGTACTGCGTCTGGCGATGACCCCGGCCAAGCTGGCGGAAATCCGTGAATACTCCATCAAGCAGAACTTGACCACGGTACGTAACCGCGTCAACGAGCTGGGTGTGGCCGAGCCGATCGTTCAGCGTCAGGGTGCTAACCGCATCGTGGTTGAGCTGCCGGGCGTACAGGACACCGCTGAAGCCAAGCGTATCCTGGGTAAAACCGCCAACCTGGAATTCCGATTGGCCGCTGAGCCGGGTGCTACCCGCGCCACTGCCGAGGAATTCGAGTTCCGCGAAGGCAACCGTCCTCCAGCGCTGATCGAGCGTAGCCTGATCATCACCGGTGACCAGGTCACCGATGCCAAGGCGGGTTTTGGCGAGCACGGCACGCCTGAAGTGAACATCCGCCTGGATGGTCACGGCGGTGAGCTGATGAGCCGCGCCACGCGCAGCAACGTCGGTCGCAGCATGGCGGTAATCTTTATCGAACAGCGTCCGGTCACCACTTACACCAAGCAAGTGGTCGACGGCGTCGAGAAAGACGTGCCGGTGCAGACCTTCAAGGAAGAGAAGAAGATCATCAGCCTGGCGACCATCCAGTCGCCGCTGGGTGCTCAATTCCGCATCACTGGCCTGAACGGCCAGGGCGAGTCGTCCGAGCTGGCGCTGCTGCTGCGTGCCGGTGGCCTGGCTGCCCCGATGTACTTCGCTGAAGAACGTACCATTGGCCCAAGCCTGGGTGCTGACAACATCACCAAGGGTATCGACGCGGCCTTGTGGGGCATGCTGTTCGTTTCCCTGTTCATCATCGCCATCTACCGCTTCTTCGGCATCATTGCCACCGTGGCCCTGGCGGGCAACATGGTGATGCTGCTGGCCCTGATGTCGCTGCTGGGCGCTACCCTGACCTTGCCAGGTATCGCCGGTATCGTACTGACCATGGGTATGGCGGTAGACGCCAACGTACTGATCTTCTCGCGGATCCGTGAAGAGATCGCGGCGGGCATGACCGTACAGCGCGCAATCAACGAAGGCTTCGGCCGGGCATTTACCGCGATTCTCGACTCCAACTTGACCACCTTGCTGGTCGGCGGGATTCTCTTTGCCATGGGCACCGGCCCAGTCAAAGGTTTTGCGGTGACCATGTCCCTCGGTATCTTTACCTCGATGTTCACGGCCATCATGGTGACCCGCGCAATGGTCAACCTGATCTTTGGCGGGCGTGACTTCAAGAAGTTGTGGATTTAAGGGGCTGCCATGTTACGTACAATCAACTTCATGGGCGTTCGCAACGTTGCGTTCGGCGTCACCGTGCTCCTTACCGTTCTGGCGTTGTTCAGCTGGTTCCATAAGGGCCTGAACTACGGCCTGGACTTCACCGGCGGTACGCTCATCGAGCTGACCTACGAGAAGCCGGCCGACGTTACCTTGGTGCGCAGCGAGCTGGTCAAGGCCGGCTATCACGAAGCCATCGTGCAGAGCTTTGGTGCAACCACCGACCTGTTGGTGCGTATGCCTGGCGAAGACCCTCAACTGGGTCACCAGGTGGCCGAGGCCTTGCAGAAGGTCGGCGGCGACAATCCGGCGTCGGTCAAGCGCGTCGAGTTCGTCGGCCCGCAAGTGGGTGAGGAGCTGCGCGACCAAGGCGGCCTGGGCATGCTGATGGCGCTGGTCGGCATCATGATCTACCTGGCTTTCCGCTTTCAGTGGAAGTTCGGTGTCGGCGCCATTGTATCGCTGATCCACGACGTGATCGTGACCGTGGGTATCCTGGCGTACTTCCAGGTGACCTTCGACCTGACCGTACTGGCGGCTGTGCTGGCGATCATTGGTTACTCCCTCAACGACACCATCGTGGTATTCGACCGGGTTCGTGAGAACTTCCGCGTACTGCGCAAGGCGTCGTTGATCGAGAACATCAACGTCTCCACCACCCAGACCCTGTTGCGGACGATGGCGACGTCGATCTCCACCTTGCTGGCGATCGCGGCCCTGATGATCTTTGGTGGCGACAACTTGTGGGGCTTCTCCCTGGCGCTGTTCATCGGCGTTCTGGCGGGTACCTACTCGTCGATCTACATCGCCAACGTGGTGTTGATCTGGCTGAACCTCAACAGCGAAGACCTGATCCCTCCTGCTGCAACTGGCAAGGAGGTCGACGACCGCCCTTGATGGGTGCTTGTTGATCTGCTGTTACAAAGAAGGCACGAGTATTGAACTCGTGCCTTTTTTTTTGCTCCAAGGCTGGGTATAGCGCGGACGTTTCGGTCCGTTTGTGATGGTCAGGAGGTTCACGTGAACAAGTCGTTGCTGGTTGGTGCGGTATTGGGTGCTGTCGGTGTGACTGCCGGGGGTGCTGTTGCCACCTACAGCCTGGTAAAAAGCGGCCCTGAGTATGCGCAAGTGCTGGCGGTGCAGCCGGTCAAGACCCAGATCAAAACCCCGCGCGAGGTCTGCAAGGATGTCGCCGTGACCCGGCAGAAGCCGGTAGAAGATCAACATCAGATCATCGGCACCGTGGTCGGTGCGCTGGCAGGTGGCCTGTTGGGCAACCAGGTCGGTGGCGGTAATGGCAAGAAGCTGGCCACCGTGGCCGGTGCAGTGGGCGGTGGTTATGCCGGTAACAAGGTTCAGGAAGGCATGCAGAACCGCGATACCTATACCACCACACAAACCCGTTGTAACACCGTCAACGACATCAGCGACAAGGTGGTCGGTTATGACGTGCGTTACACCCTGGATGGCAAAGAGGGCTCGGTGCGCATGGAGCGTGATCCGGGCAACCAGATTCCGGTCGACAAAGAAGGTCGCCTGATTCTCGGTCAGAACCAGCAGTAATTGACACCACAATACTTGTAGGAGCCGGCTTGCCGGCGATAGCGGTAGGTCAGTATTAAGAGCGCTGACAGATAGATCGCCATCGCCGGCAAGCCGGCTCCTACAGTGAATTGTGTGTTGCTCAGTAGTTTTTAGGTTTTCCTAAAGCCCAGGCATAAAAAAAGCACCCCGAAGGGTGCTTTTTTGTGCCCGCTCGCTTAGCGCTTCAGCGAGGCCGGCAGGTGCGGCTGGATCGCCGTCAGTACTGCCTTGAAGCATTTGGTGTTACCGGCAACCACGTGGCCTTTCTCAAGGAAGTCATGACCACCGGTGAAGTCGCTCACCAGGCCGCCCGCTTCCTGGATCAGCAGAGCGCCTGCTGCCATGTCCCACTCGGACAGGCCCGACTCCCAGAACGCATCGAAGCGACCTGCGGCCACATAAGCCAGGTCCAGGCTTGCAGCGCCAGCGCGACGGATGCCAGCGGTCTGGCCAACCAGGGCGCGGAACATGCCCAGGTAGTTTTCCAGGTTGTCCATCTGGTCATCACGGAATGGGAAGCCGGTGCCCAGCAGGGCGCCGTCCAGGCTGGTGCGACCGCTGACGCGCAGGCGACGACCATTCAGTTGGGCGCCACGGCCACGGCTGGCGGTGAATTCTTCCTGGCGAACTGGGTCCAGAACCACGGCGTGTTCCAGGCGGCCACGGTATTTGCACGCGATGCTCACGGCAAAGTGCGGGATGCCGCGCAGGAAGTTGGTGGTGCCATCCAGTGGGTCGATGATCCACAGGTAGTCTTCGCCTTCACCGCTGCCTTTGTGCAGGCCGGTTTCTTCGCCGAGGATCCCGTGGGTAGGGTAGGCCTTGCGTAGGGCGTCGATGATTTTCTGTTCGGCGGCGCGATCCACCTCGGATACGTAATCCTTGGCGTCTTTTTCGTCGACCTTGATGGTATCCAGGCGCTCGATGGAGCGGAAGATCAATTCACTGGCGCTGCGGGCGGCGCGCAGCGCGATATTCAGCATGGGCTGCATGGATGTGTCACCTAAGGTTGTTAAAGAAAGCCGAGCATTCTAGCAGAAACTTTCTTCAGGTGAAGGACGACGTTAGCTTTCATGGCATAACCTTAGGCTGTTCTGTAAGATTTGCTCCCCTTTCCCGTGTCCGAGAGCGCCTCCCTTGCTGCAAAACATTCGTGTCGTCTTGGTCAATACCAGTCATCCCGGCAACATCGGCGGGGTGGCGCGAGCCATGAAAAACATGGGGTTGACGCGCCTGGTGCTGGTCGACCCGCGCGTGTTCCCGCACCACGAGGCTGATGCCCGTGCATCGGGTGCCAATGATCTGCTTGAAAAAGCCCAGGTCGTCGCCACCTTGGAAGATGCCTTGGTCGGCTGCAATTTGGTGCTAGGCACCAGTGCTCGCGACCGTCGCATCCCCTGGCCGCTGCTGGATCCGCGTGAATGCGGGACCAAAGTGGTCGAGGAGGCCGCAGGCGGCGCTGAAATCGCCTTGGTCTTTGGTCGTGAGGACTCCGGCCTGACCAATGAAGAGCTGCAGCGATGTCATTACCACGTGCATATCCCATCGGACCCAGGGTTCAGCTCGCTGAACCTTGGGGCGGCGGTGCAGGTGTTGACCTACGAAGTGCGCATGGCCTGGTTGGCCGCGGCTGGCCAGCCGAGCAAGGTAGAGAAGGAAGAGGTTGCGTCGACCAAGAGTGGTGAGTTGGCCACCATGGACGATTTGGAGCGATTCTATGAGCACCTGGAACAAACCCTGGTGGCCATCGAGTTCCTCGATCCGGAAAAACCACGGCACTTGATGGCACGCCTGCGTCGCCTTTACGGACGCAGCTCGGTCAGCCGGGCAGAAATGAATATATTGCGTGGCATCCTCACGGAAACCCAGAAAGCGGCCCGTGGCGAGCTGCTTAAGCGGAAGGATTAAAAATGTTCGAGCGTTTGCGAGAAGATATCCAGAGTGTTTTCCACCGTGACCCGGCGGCGCGCAACGCCTTTGAAGTGCTGACCTGCTACCCGGGCATGCACGCGATCTGGATTCACCGGTTGTCCGGTGCCCTGTGGGGCATGGGCTGGAAATGGATGGCGCGGCTGGTCTCGAACTTCGGACGCTGGCTGACCGGGATCGAGATTCACCCGGGTGCCAAGGTGGGTCGCCGCTTCTTTATCGATCACGGTATGGGCATCGTGATTGGCGAAACCGCCGAGATCGGCGATGACGTGACCCTTTATCAGGGCGTGACCCTGGGCGGCACCAGCTGGAACAAAGGCAAGCGCCACCCGACGCTGGGTGATGGCGTGGTGGTGGGGGCGGGCGCCAAGGTGCTCGGCCCGTTTACTGTCGGTGCGGGTGCCAAGGTCGGCTCCAATGCGGTGGTGACCAAGGCGGTTCCGCCCGGCGCTACCGTTGTCGGTATCCCGGGTCGAATTATCGTCAAGCCCGAAGCAGGTGATGAGCAGGAAGCCAAGCGCAAGGCCATGGCCGAGAAAATCGGCTTCGATGCCTATGGCGTCAGCGAAGACATGCCTGACCCGGTGGCCCGGGCCATCGGCCAGCTGCTCGATCATTTGCAGGCCGTGGATGGCAAGCTGGACGGCATGTGCGGTGCGTTGAAGGATCTCGGCAGTCCTTACTGTGCGAAAGATCTGCCTGAGCTGCGCGAAGAAGATTTCGCCGAGATCAAGGCCGAAACCAATCAGCAAGCCAGCTGAAATACTCCCTTGTAGGAGTCCGGCTTGCCGGCGATGGCATCTTCAGGGTCGCAATCGCCGCGGTGCGACGATTCGACAAGCCGGGCTCCTACAAGGCGTACGCTTTATCGGCCACATGATGTTGAATGTGCCATTACCCCTCGCACCCTGCTATGATTCGCGCGCCCTTTTTACGGGTAATCCTGACTAAAGTACTAGGTCTTATAGTTGACTTAAATACTCGGGAATCGCATACTTGCTCCCATTCTGAAACACCTTGGTACTTGTCCATGAGACTGACTACAAAAGGCCGATACGCGGTGACCGCCATGCTTGACCTGGCCTTGCACGCGCAAACTGGGCCGGTGTCCCTGGCCGATATCTCCGAGCGCCAAGGCATTTCCCTGTCCTACCTCGAGCAACTGTTCGCCAAATTGCGCCGTAGCAATCTGGTTTCCAGTGTGCGTGGGCCGGGTGGCGGCTATCAGTTGTCCCGCGACATGCAGGGCATCCAGGTAGCGCAGGTGATCGATGCGGTCAACGAATCCGTCGATGCCACCAAATGCCAGGGTTTGGGTGATTGCCACGCCGGCGACACCTGCCTGACGCACCACCTGTGGTGTGACTTGAGCCTGCAGATCCATGAGTTTTTGAGTGGTATCAGCTTGGCTGATCTTGTGACTCGCCGTGAGGTGCAAGAAGTAGCCCAGCGTCAGGACCAGCGCCGTTGCAACACCAAGGCGCCGCGTCTGGACAAGATTGAAGCGTCCGCCGTCGAGTGACAGCCGAAGAGCTAACGGCACGCCAGCCAGCCTGATTTAGGAGAAAGTCCATGAAATTGCCGATTTACCTTGATTACTCTGCGACCACCCCGGTTGATCCGCGTGTCGCGCAAAAGATGAGCGAATGCCTGCTGGTTGACGGAAACTTCGGCAACCCAGCCTCCCGTTCCCACGTATTCGGCTGGAAAGCCGAGGAAGCGGTCGAGAACGCTCGTCGTCAAGTCGCCGACCTGGTTAATGCCGACCCACGCGAAATCGTCTGGACTTCCGGTGCTACCGAGTCCGACAACCTGGCAATCAAGGGCGCGGCGCATTTCTACGCGACCAAAGGCAAGCACCTGATCACCACCAAGATTGAGCACAAGGCTGTCCTCGACACCATGCGCCAACTGGAGCGTGAAGGTTTCGAGGTCACCTACCTCGAGCCAACCACCGACGGTATCGTCACCCCGGCCATGATCGAAGCAGCCCTGCGTGAAGACACCATCCTGGTTTCCGTGATCCATGTGAACAACGAAATCGGCACCATCAACGACATCGCGGCCATTGGCGAGCTGACCCGCTCCAAGGGCGTGCTGCTGCACGTCGACGCTGCCCAGTCCACCGGCAAGGTCGACATTGACCTGTCGAAGCTGAAAGTCGACCTGATGTCGTTCTCTGCCCACAAGACCTACGGCCCTAAAGGCATCGGCGCGCTGTACGTGAGCCGCAAGCCACGTGTGCGCATCGAAGCCACCATGCACGGCGGCGGTCACGAGCGCGGCATGCGTTCGGGCACCCTGGCGACCCACCAGATCGTCGGCATGGGCGAAGCCTTCCGCGTAGCCAAGGAAGACATGGCTGCCGAAAACATCCGCATCAAAGCCCTGAGCGACCGCTTCTACAAGCAGGTCGAAGGCCTTGAAGAGCTGTACATCAACGGCAGCATGACCGCCCGTGTACCGCACAACCTGAATTTGAGCTTCAACTACGTCGAAGGCGAGTCGCTGATCATGGCGCTCAAGGACCTGGCGGTTTCGTCCGGTTCGGCCTGCACCTCGGCATCCCTTGAGCCTTCGTACGTACTGCGCGCCCTGGGCCGCAACGACGAACTGGCACACAGCTCGATCCGCTTTACGTTCGGCCGTTTCACCACCGAAGAGCAAGTCGACTACGCCGCGCAGAAAGTCTGCGAAGCCGTCAACAAGCTGCGCGTTCTGTCGCCGCTGTGGGACATGTACAAAGACGGTGTCGATATTTCCAAGATCGAGTGGGCGGCACACTAACTATAGAAGCCGCCACCCCAGCTCTGTAGGAACGTGGCGGAAAACGCAGGCGTTTCTACAGGGTTCCAGAGCGGCCCTGATGAGTGAGGATTCAGTACCATGGCTTATAGCGAAAAGGTCATCGACCACTACGAAAACCCGCGTAACGTCGGCAAGATGGACGCGGAAGACCCAGATGTCGGCACCGGCATGGTCGGCGCCCCGGCGTGCGGCGACGTGATGCGCCTGCAGATCAAGGTCAACGACGCGGGCGTTATCGAAGACGCCAAGTTCAAGACCTACGGCTGCGGTTCGGCCATCGCCTCCAGCTCCCTGGCGACCGAATGGATGAAAGGCAAGACCCTGGATGAGGCTGTCACTATCAGCAACACCCAGCTGGCCGAAGAACTGGCCCTGCCGCCAGTGAAAATCCACTGCTCGGTACTCGCAGAAGACGCCATCAAGGCAGCTGTTCGCGACTACAAGCAGAAGAAAGGCTTGATCTAAGCATTTGGCGACGAGTAAGGAGTCAACGATGGCTATCAGCATGACAGAAGCGGCTGCGCAGCACATTCGCCGCTCCCTGAATGGGCGCGGTAAAGGTGAGGGGATTCGTCTGGGTGTTCGCACCACGGGCTGTTCCGGCCTTGCCTACGTGCTGGAGTTTGTCGACGAGGTGGTTGCGGAAGACCAGGTGTTCGAAAGTCACGGCGAAAAAGTGATCATCGACCCTAAAAGCCTGACCTACCTGGACGGCACCGAACTCGATTTCGTCAAGGAAGGGTTGAACGAAGGCTTCAAGTTCAACAACCCCAACGTGCGCGGTGAATGTGGCTGCGGCGAAAGCTTCAACATCTGAGGCTATTCGTGGGTACTCCTTGTCATTTCGCTTTATTCGAGCTGCAGCCGAGCTTTCGCCTGGACCTCGAGCAGCTTGCCACGCGCTACCGAGAATTGGCGCGTGGCGTGCATCCAGACCGCTTCGCTGACGCTTCCGAGCGTGAGCAGCGCGTGGCGCTGGAGAAGTCGGCCAGCCTCAACGAAGCCTATCAGACGCTGAAAAACCCACCCAAGCGTGCGCGCTATCTGCTCGCAATGAACGGTGGGGAGTTGCCGCTTGAAGTCACGGTGCACGACCCGGACTTCCTGATGCAGCAGATGCAATGGCGCGAAGAGCTCGAAGACCTGCAGGACGAAGCCGACCTGGCGGGTGTCGCAGTCTTTAAGCGTCGTCTGAAAACGGCCCAGGATGAGCTCAACGAAAGCTTCGCAGCCTGTTGGGATGATGCAGCGCAACGCGAGCAGGCCGAGCGCCTGATGCGGCGCATGCAGTTCCTCGACAAGCTCACCTACGAAGTGCGCCAGCTAGAAGAGCGCCTCGACGATTAACCCAGTGTGCTGCCCGTGATGCACGCCTGATAGACAGATAAGACCTGATTACCATGGCCCTACTGCAAATCGCCGAACCCGGCCAAAGCCCTCAACCGCACCAGCGTCGCCTGGCGGTCGGGATTGACCTGGGCACCACCAATTCCCTGGTTGCTGCCTTGCGCAGCGGCCTGTCCGAGCCGTTGCCCGACGCTGATGGCCAGGTGATCCTGCCGTCTGCCGTGCGCTACCACGCCGATCGCACCGAAGTCGGTGAGTCGGCCAAGCTGGCAGCCTCTACCGACCCGTTGAACACCGTACTGTCGGTCAAGCGTTTGATGGGTCGTGGTCTGTCCGACGTCAAGCAATTGGGTGACCAGTTGCCGTACCGTTTTGTCGGTGGCGAATCCCATATGCCGTTCATCGACACTGTCCAGGGCCCGAAAAGTCCGGTGGAAGTGTCGGCCGATATCCTCAAGGTGCTGCGCCAGCGTGCGGAGAACACCTTGGGTGGCGAACTGGTCGGTGCGGTGATCACGGTGCCTGCTTACTTCGATGACGCTCAGCGCCAAGCCACCAAGGATGCGGCGAAACTCGCCGGCCTGAACGTGCTGCGCCTGCTCAATGAGCCGACTGCGGCGGCTGTGGCCTATGGCCTGGACCAGCACGCCGAAGGCCTGGTCGCTATCTATGACCTGGGCGGCGGCACCTTTGATATTTCGATCCTGCGCCTGACCGGCGGTGTCTTCGAAGTGCTGGCCACCGGTGGCGACAGCGCCCTGGGCGGCGATGACTTCGACCACGCCATTGCAGGCTGGATCATCAGCAGCGCCGGCTTGTCGGCTGACCTGGACCCGGGCGCACAGCGTAACCTGCTGCAAACCGCCTGCGCCGCCAAGGAAGCGCTGACGGATGCTGCTTCTGTCGAGGTTTCCTACGGCAATTGGTCGGCTCAGCTGACTCGTGAAGCTTTCGATTCGCTCATCGAGCCGATGGTCGCCCGTAGCCTGAAAGCCTGTCGCCGTGCCGTGCGTGACTCCGGTATCGAGCTGGAAGACGTCGGTGCCGTGGTCATGGTCGGTGGTTCCACACGCGTGCCGCGCGTTCGCGAGGCGGTGGCTGAAGCCTTTGGCCGTCAGCCGTTGACTGAAATCGACCCGGATCAAGTGGTGGCCATTGGTGCTGCGATCCAGGCCGATACCTTGGCCGGCAACAAGCGCGATGGTGGCGAACTGCTTCTGCTCGACGTGATTCCGTTGTCCCTGGGGCTGGAAACCATGGGCGGCCTGATGGAGAAGGTGATTCCACGCAACACCACCATCCCTGTCGCCCGTGCCCAGGACTTCACCACCTACAAAGATGGCCAGACGGCCATGATGATCCATGTGCTGCAAGGCGAGCGCGAGCTGATCAGCGACTGTCGCTCCCTGGCGCGCTTTGAATTGCGCGGTATCCCGGCCATGGTCGCGGGCGCAGCAAAGATTCGCGTGACCTTCCAGGTCGACGCTGACGGCCTGTTGAATGTGGCGGCGCGCGAGCTGGGTTCGGGCGTTGAAGCCAGCATCCAGGTCAAGCCGTCCTACGGCCTCACCGACGGTGAAATCGCCAAGATGCTCAAGGACTCCTTCCAATACGCCGGTGACGACAAGGTCGCCCGCGTGTTGCGTGAGCAGCAAGTGGATGCTCAGCGCCTGCTTGAAGCGGTGCAGGGCGCCCTTGATGTTGATGGCGAGCGCCTGCTGGATGCCGAAGAACGCATGGTCATCGACCTGCAGATGCAGGAACTGGCCGAACTGATGAAAGGCTCCGATGGTTACGCCATCGAGCAACAGACCAAGCGCCTGTCGCAAGTGACCGATGCCTTTGCCGCCCGTCGTATGGACCAGACGGTAAAAGCCGCCCTGGCGGGACGCAACCTGAATGAAATCGAGGAATAATTAATGCCGCAGGTCATTTTTCTGCCACACGCCGAGCATTGCCCGGACGGTATGGTCGTGGAGGCTGAGACCGGCAAGTCCATCCTCGAAGTTGCCCATGACAACCACATCGAGATCGAGAGTGCCTGCGGCGGTGTCTGCGCCTGCACCACCTGTCACTGCATCATTCGTGAGGGTTTCAATACCCTGGAAGAAGCTGACGAGCTGGAAGAGGACTTTCTTGATCGCGCATGGGGCCTGGAAGCTCATTCGCGCCTAAGCTGTCAGGCAAAGGTCGGGACTGAAGATATCACTGTCGAAATTCCGAAGTATTCGCTCAACCATGCCGCCGAAGCGCCGCACTGATTGGTAGAACTGTCATGAGTTATGGTTGGAATGATGTACAGCGTATTGCTGAAGAACTCGCTGAAGCCAAGCCGGACGTGAGTCCGCTGACGGTCAACTTCGTTGATCTGCAGCACTGGATCATGGAGCTGCCTGATTTTGACAATACTTCTGGCCGCTGTGGCGAGAAGGTCTTGGAAGCGGTCCAGGCACTCTGGATCGAAGAAATCGACTGATCATCCCGGCAGGTTAGGCAATACCCAATAACCCGCGTATAATTCGCGGGTTTAATTTTTCGTAAATTACCGTTTCTGGAGTTACACCATGGCTGTTCAACGTACTTTCTCCATCATCAAGCCTGACGCTGTTGCAAAAAACGTCATCGGCGAGATCACCACTCGTTTCGAAAAAGCCGGCCTGAAGGTTGTAGCTTCGAAACTCAAGCAACTGTCCAAAGCTGAAGCTGAAGGCTTCTACGCTGAGCACAGCGCTCGTGGTTTCTTCGGCGACCTGGTTGCCTTCATGATCTCCGGTCCTGTTGTTGTTCAGGTTCTGGAAGGCGAAAACGCTATCGCTCTGAACCGTGAGCTGATGGGCGCTACCAACCCTAAAGAAGCAGCTGCTGGCACCATCCGTGCTGACTTCGCTGAGTCCATCGACGCCAACGCTGTTCACGGTTCGGACTCCGAAGCCGCTGCTGCTCGCGAAATCGCTTACTTTTTCGCTGCTACTGAAGTAACCGCTCGCTAAGCATCGGCTTAAAGAGTGAGGGTGAATCCATGACTACATCGACTGTTAAAACCAACCTGCTGGGTCTGACTCAGCCGGAAATGGAGAAATTCTTCGACTCAATCGGGGAGAAGCGTTTCCGTGCCGGTCAGGTAATGAAGTGGATTCACCACTTTGGCGTCGACGATTTCGACGCCATGACGAACGTCAGCAAGGCCCTGCGCGACAAGCTCAAGGCCATTGCTGAGGTCCGTGGTCCCGAAGTGGTCAGCGAAGACATCTCCAGCGACGGCACCCGTAAGTGGGTGGTGCGCGTGGCGTCCGGCAGCTGCGTCGAGACCGTGTACATTCCCCAGGGCAAGCGCGGCACCTTGTGCGTTTCGTCCCAGGCAGGCTGTGCCCTGGACTGCAGTTTCTGCTCCACCGGCAAGCAAGGCTTCAACAGCAACCTCACTGCCGCCGAAGTGATCGGCCAGGTGTGGATTGCCAACAAATCCTTTGGCAGCGTCCCGGCGACCGTCGACCGTGCCATCACCAACGTGGTGATGATGGGCATGGGTGAGCCGCTGCTGAACTTCGACAACGTCATTTCGGCCATGCACCTGATGATGGACGACCTGGGGTACGGCATCTCCAAGCGCCGTGTAACCCTGTCGACCTCCGGCGTGGTCCCGATGATCGATGAGCTGGCCAAGCACATCGACGTCTCTCTGGCGCTGTCGCTGCACGCACCCAATGACGCATTGCGTAACCAATTGGTGCCGATCAACAAGAAGTATCCGCTTAAGATGCTGCTCGAATCTTGCCAGCGCTACATGGCAACCCTCGGCGAAAAGCGTGTGTTGACCATTGAGTACACACTGCTCAAGGACATCAACGACAAGGTCGAGCACGCGGTCGAGATGATCGAGTTGCTCAAGGACACGCCGTGCAAGATCAACCTGATTCCGTTTAACCCGTTTCCCCATTCTGGCTACGAGCGGCCGAGCAACAACGCCATCCGCCGTTTCCAGGATCAACTGCACCAGGCTGGCTACAACGTCACCGTCCGCACCACCCGTGGTGAAGACATCGACGCCGCCTGTGGCCAATTGGTAGGGCAGGTGATGGACCGCACCCGCCGCAGCGAACGTTATATCGCCGGACGCGAACAGAACGCCGCCGACGATTTACCGCTGATTGCTGTGAATCGAATCTGAGAGAGGATCTCTATGCCCTTGCGCCTTGCGCTGCTTTTGCTTGTTACCGGCCTGTCGGCTGGTTGTGTTTCATCGGGCCATGACCGCCCTTTGCAAACCGGTAAAGGCCGTGACGAGGCGCGAGTTGCCTATGTGCAACTGGGTTTGGGTTACCTGCAGCAAGGCATGAGCGAGCAGGCCAAGGTGCCGTTGAAGAAGGCCCTTGAGCTGGACAGCGACGATGCCGACGCCAATGCGGCGCTGGCCTTGGTGTTCCAGGCCCAGGCCGAGCCTGAATTGGCCGATCAGTATTTCCAGAAGGCCCTGGCCTCCCGTCCCGCCGATGCGCGGCTGCTGAACAACTACGGCAGCTTTTTATTCGCGCAGAAACGTTATGACCAGGCCTCCCAGTATTTCCAACAAGCCAGCGCCGACGCTCTCTACCCAGAGCGGTCGCGGGTATTCGAGAACCTTGGGATAACCTCGATGCGCCTCGGCCAGCGCGACAGCGCCCGCCAGCAGCTGGAAAAAGCCCTGCATTTGAACAGTCGCCAGCCACGCGCATTGCTCGAAATGGCTGAGATGTCTTACGAAGACAGGCATTATGTGCCGGCACGTGACTATTACGAGCGTTTTAGCCTGCTCAGCGGGCAAAATGCACGTAGTCTATTGCTCGGTGTGCGCCTGGCGACGGTTCATGAAGAACGCGACACGGCCGCACGTTTTGGCCAGCAACTCGAACGACTCTATCCCGGTACGCCGGAATATCAGCAATACCTGTCGGAGCAATGATGAAAGCGGCGCACCCGGAAGTTGTAGCAGCTAATCGCGTAAACCCAGGCGAGACCTTGCGTCAGGCCCGCGAAAGCAATGGTTGGTCGCTGGCAGAAGTGGCCCTCAAGCTCAATTTGACCAGCACATCCCTGGCCAACCTGGAAGCCGGCGCGTTCGACAAGCTGCCAGGGCATACCTTTGCCCGCGGCTATATCCGCGCTTATGCCAAGCTGTTGGGCATTGACCAGACTGTTCTTGTCCAGGAATTCGACCAGTTCACCGGCACCGACTCCCAGGGCAGCAATGTGCATGGCCTGGGCCGTATCGAAGAGCCTGTGCGGGTTTCCCACACCATTTTGCGAATCGTCAGCCTGTTGCTGCTGATCGCCGTGATCGGCGGCGGTTTCGTCTGGTGGCAAGACCAGACGTCCCAGCGCAACAAGGACCTGACCAGCAACGCCATGGAGCACGTCGAAGTCGAAAGCGCCGACGGCACCACCCAGATTCACCCGCTGGACGAGCCGGAAGACCAGGCCGTGGCCGAGAGCCAAGCCGCGCCTGAAGCACCTGCTGCCACCGAGCAGCCAGCGCCTGAAACCGCGCCTGCCACCACCGCAGCCGTGCCCGCCCCGGCAACACCGGCTGCACCGGCCCATACCCCGGCGGCTCCCGTTGCCCAGGCCCACACGCCTGCCGCGCCGGTTCAAGCGCCAGCGACCCCTGCGCCAGCCACCCCGGCTGCACCAGCGATTTCGCCACCCACCACCCCAGCATTGATTGCGGGGGACGGACGTATCCAGATTACCTTCATCGCGGACTGCTGGACGCAAGTCACCGATGGCAATGGCAAAGTGCTGTTTAGCGGACTGAAGCGTAAGGGAGATACGCTCGACCAGGGCGGCAAGCCTCCTTTGACGCTGCGTCTGGGCTTTGCCCGTGGCGCGCAAGTGGCCTACAACGGCCAGCCTGTGGACGTAGCGCCGTTCACCAGTGGCGAGACCGCTCGCCTGAAGTTGGGACAATAGTCATGCACGGCGAATCTCCAATCAAACGTCGCGTATCGCGCAAGATCTGGGTCGGCTCGGTGCCGGTGGGTGGCGACGCCCCCATCGCGGTACAGAGCATGACCAACAGCGACACCAATGATGTGGCTGCCACCGTTGCCCAGATCAACCGTCTGGAAGCGGCCGGCGTGGACATCGTGCGGGTATCCGTGCCGGACATGGACGCTGCAGAAGCCTTTGGTCGCATCAAGCAACTGGTCAAGGTGCCACTGGTTGCCGACATCCACTTCGACTACAAGATCGCGTTGCGTGTAGCCGAACTGGGCGTTGATTGCCTGCGGATCAACCCGGGCAACATCGGCCGTGAAGACCGCGTGCGTGCGGTGGTGGATGCCGCCCGTGATCGCGGTATTCCAATCCGAATCGGCGTGAACGCCGGCTCCCTGGAAAAAGACCTGCAAAAAAAATACGGCGAGCCGACGCCGGCTGCGCTGGTTGAATCGGCGTTGCGCCACGTTGAGCACCTTGAACGCCTGAATTTCCAGGACTTCAAGGTCAGCGTAAAGGCCTCCGACGTGTTCATGGCGGTGGAAGCCTACCGCCTGCTGGCCAAGGAAATCGTGCAGCCCCTGCACCTGGGTATCACTGAAGCGGGCGGTTTGCGCTCAGGCACAGTGAAATCTGCGGTGGGTCTCGGTATGCTGCTCGCCGAAGGGATTGGCGATACCATCCGCATCTCCCTGGCGGCAGACCCTGTAGAGGAAGTGAAAGTCGGTTACGACATTCTCAAATCCCTGCATTTGCGTTCCCGTGGCATCAACTTCATTGCCTGCCCGAGCTGCTCGCGGCAGAACTTCGACGTGGTGAAAACCATGAACGAACTGGAAGGGCGCCTCGAAGACCTGCTGGTGCCGCTGGATGTTGCGGTCATCGGGTGCGTGGTCAACGGCCCGGGTGAAGCCAAAGAGGCACACATCGGGTTAACCGGCGGTACACCGAACCTGATCTACATCGATGGCAAGCCGTCGCAGAAGTTGACGAATGATAATCTGGTGGATGAGCTCGAAAGACTGATCCGCGAGAAAGCGGCCGAGAAGGTCGCGGCTGACGCAGCGCTGATCGCGCGCGGCTGATTGAACGAATTTAAGGATTTGATGTGAGCAAGTCTCTGCAAGCCATTCGTGGCATGAACGACATCCTGCCGGAGCAGACGCCGTTGTGGCGTTACTTCGAAAGCACCGTCGCGCGCCTGCTGGATAACTACGGTTACAAGCAGATCCGCATGCCGATCGTGGAATTCACCGAACTCTTCAAGCGCTCCATCGGTGAAGTGACCGACATCGTCGAAAAAGAGATGTATACCTTTGAAGACCGCAACGGCGACTCCCTGACCCTGCGTCCGGAAGGCACCGCGGCGTGCGTGCGTGCTGTGCTTGAGCATGGTCTTACCGGTGCTGGCCAGCCGCAGAAGTTGTGGTACATCGGCCCGATGTTCCGTCACGAACGTCCACAGAAAGGCCGTTATCGCCAGTTTCACCAGATCGGCCTGGAAGTGTTCAACATCGATGGCCCGGACATCGACGCCGAGCTGATCGTGCTGACCTGGCGCCTGTGGGGCCTGTTGGGCATCCGTGACGCGGTCAAGCTTGAACTCAACAGCCTGGGCACCAGTGAATCCCGTGGCCGCTATAAAGTGGCCTTGGTCGAGTACCTGTCGGCCCACCTGGACAAATTGGACGAAGACAGCCAGCGCCGTCTGAAAACCAACCCGTTGCGCGTGCTGGATACCAAGAACGCTGACACCCAGGCTGTGCTGGTCAATGCACCGAAAATGGCCGATTACCTGGACGACGAATCCCGTATCCACTTCGAGGGCCTCAAGGTTCGTTTGGACGCGGCCGGTATTCCGTTCGTGATCAACACCAAGCTGGTGCGTGGCCTCGATTACTACAGCAAGACCGTGTTCGAGTGGGTCACCGACAAACTCGGTGCCCAGGGCACCGTCTGTGCCGGTGGTCGTTACGACGGCCTGGTCGAGCAGATGGGCGGCAAGCCGACCACGGGCGTGGGCTTTGCCATGGGCATCGAGCGGCTGATCCTCCTGCTGGAAACCCTGGAGAAGGTCCCGGAAGAGATCTCCCGTCAGGTGGACGTGTACCTGTGCGCCTTTGGCGAGGCCGCCGAACTGGCAGCCCTGGCCTTGAGCGAAAAAGTGCGCGACCAACTGCCGAACCTGCGCCTGCAGGTCAATGCCGGCGCCGGCAGCTTCAAGAGCCAGTTCAAGAAGGCCGACAAGAGCGGCGCGTTGTATGCGCTGATCCTGGGCGATGACGAACTGGCCCAGCAAGTGATAGGTTTCAAACCCCTGCGTGGCCAGGGCGAGCAACAGAACATTGCCTTTGATGCGCTCGCCGCGCACTTGGCCACCTGCGTCGTGCAGGGTTGAAGCTGTCGAACAGCCGAATTTAGCGATTAAGGAGTATTGGGGTGTCGAGTACTGATGATGAGCAACTGGCCGAGCTGAAGGACTGGTGGCAGCGTAACGGCAAGCCCCTGGTAACTGGCGGCCTGCTGGCTTTAGTGGTGGTGTTCGGCTGGCAAGCCTGGCACAAGTATCAGGCCAACCAGTCCCAAGGCGCCTCGATCCTCTATCAGCAATTGCTGGAAACCACGCTGACGCCGGACGGCAAGCCTGACCCTGCGCAAGTGGCAGACCTGGCCGGCAAGCTGAAAAGCGAATTCGGCGGTAGCACCTACGCCCAGTACGGCAGCCTGTTCGTCGCGAAAGTCGCGGTCGACACCGGCAAGCTGGATGACGCTGCAGCTGAGCTGAAAGCCATCGCCGACAAACCGACCAACCCGACTCTGGGTGAAATCGCACGTCAGCGCCTGGCTCAGGTATTGGCAGCACAGAACAAGGCTGACGAAGCACTCAAACTGCTCGACGGCGATGCTGACAAGGCATTCGTAGCCACTCGTGAAGAGCTCAAGGGCGACCTGTTGGTCCAACTGGGTCGTAACGACGAAGCCAATGCTGCGTACAAAAAAGCCAAGGCGGCGCTGTCTGATGAAGCGGCGGTCGGTGGCTTACAAATCAAGCTGGACGACTTGGCCAAAGGGGATGCGTGACGTGATCCGTTGGAAACATGCAGCATTGCTGGCTCTGGCCGTTTTGGCCGCGGGTTGCAGCAGCAACAGCAAAAAAGAACTGCCTCCTGCCGAGCTGACCAGCTTCAAGGAAGAAGTGATCCTGCAAAAGCAGTGGAGCCGCTCGGTTGGTGATGGTCAGGGTGACCTCTACAACCTGCTGCAACCCGCGATCGATGGCGACAACATTGTCGCCACTGACTCCACGGGTGTGATCATCTCCATGGATCGCATGAACGGCGACGTGAAGTGGAAAAAAGACCTCGAACTGCCGGTTTCCGGTGGTGTGGGCGTCGGCTACGGCCTGGTGCTGGTGGGCACGCTCAAGGGTGATGTGATTGCCCTGGACTCCAGCAGCGGTGAAGAAAAGTGGCGCGCTCGCGTGACCAGCGAAGTACTGGCTGCACCGGCTACCAACGGCGACGTCGTTGTGGTGCAAACCCAGGATGACCGCGTGATCGGCCTGGATGCCTCTACCGGCACCCAGCGCTGGTTGTACGACAGCACCCCTGCGGTCCTGACGTTGCGCGGCACCAGTGGTCCGATTGTGACCAATAATCTGGCCGTTGCAGGCCTGTCGACCGGTAAAGTGGTCGCCCTGGACACCCAGAACGGCGTGCCGGCCTGGGAAACCCGTGTGGCCATCCCTCAAGGTCGTTCCGAACTGGACCGCGTAGTGGACATCGACGGCGGCCTGCTGCTGTCGGGTGAAACCATCTACGTCGCGACCTACCAGGGCCGCGTGGCTGCGCTGGACCTGCAGAGCGGCCGCATCAACTGGCAGCGTGATGCTTCCAGCTATGCCGGTGTCGCCCAAGGGTTTGGCAGCGTCTATGTGAGCCTGGCGTCGGGCACCGTTGAAAGTGTCGACGAGCGTTCCACCACTGCGTTGTGGAGCAACGACTCCCTGGCTCGCCGTCAACTGTCGGCACCGGAAGTCTTCTCCAGCTACGTCGCCGTGGGTGACTTCGAAGGCTACCTGCACCTGCTGAGCCAGGTGGACGGTCGCTTTGTCGGTCGCGAGCGTATCGACAGCGACGGCCTGCGTGCTCGTCCGCTGGTCGTGGGTAACATGCTTTATGTGTTTGGCAACAGCGGCAAGCTGGAAGCGCTGACCATCAAGTAAGAACTATGCTTGGGGTAACACCCAGGCGGCCCCGCTTCGGCGGGGCATGCGGCATCTGACGATGCTGCCCCGAGCACCAGCCGCTGCCTTGCAGCGGCTTTTGTATTTTCTGAAATAACGAAGTGGAGAGCCGCATGGTTCCCGTAATCGCCCTGGTGGGCCGACCTAACGTCGGCAAGTCCACCTTGTTCAACCGCCTGACCAGGACTCGTGACGCCATCGTTGGCGACTTGTCCGGTCTGACCCGTGATCGCCAATACGGTGAGGCAAAGTGGCAAGGGCGCTCCTACATTATTGTCGACACCGGTGGTATCTCCGGTGACGAGCATGGCATGGACGAAAAGATGGCCGAGCAGTCGCTGCTGGCCATTGAAGAAGCCGATGTCGTGTTGTTCCTGGTGGACGCCCGCGCGGGCTACACCGCTGCTGACCAGATGATTGGCGAGCACCTGCGCAAGCGCAACAAGCGTTCCTACGTGGTCGCCAACAAGATCGACAACATCGATCCTGAACTGGCCCGCGCCGAATTCAGCCCGATGGGCCTGGGTGATGCGATCCCGATCGCCGGTGCACACGGTCGCGGCATTACCCAGATGCTGGAAATTGCCCTGAGCAGTTTCCCGAAGGATGACGTCGAGGAAGAAGAGGGCGAAGAAGAAATCGTTGCCGAAGGTGAGGAAGCCAAGCGCATTCCTGGCCCGAGCGAAAAAGACGGTATCAAGATCGCCATCATCGGCCGCCCCAACGTCGGCAAGTCCACGCTGGTCAACCGCATGCTCGGTGAAGACCGGGTTATCGTGTACGACCAACCAGGCACCACCCGCGACAGTATCTACATCCCGTTCGAACGTAACGACGAGAAGTACACGCTGATCGACACCGCCGGTGTACGCAAGCGCGGCAAGATCCACGAGGAAGTTGAAAAGTTCTCGGTGGTGAAAACCCTGCAAGCGATCAAAGACGCCAACGTGGTGATCTTTGTGATGGACGCCCGCGAAGGCGTGGTGGATCACGACCTCAACCTGCTGGGCTTTGCCCTGGAGGCAGGTCGGGCACTGGTGATCGCGATCAACAAGTGGGACGGCATGACGCCGAGCGAGCGTGATTTCGTCAAGATCGAGCTGCAGCGCCGGCTGTTCTTCGTCGAGTTCGCCGATATCCACTTCATCTCGGCCCTGCACGGTACCGGCGTGGGCAACCTCTACGCGTCCGTCCAGAACTCGTTCAAGTCAGCGGTCACCCGCTGGCCGACCAACCGTCTCACCCAGATCCTGGAAGACGCGGTGGGCGAGCACGCACCGCCGATGGTCAACAACCGCCGGATCAAACTGCGTTACGCCCACTTGGGTGGTGCCAACCCGCCGATTATCGTGATCCACGGTAACCAGATCGAGAAGGTGCCAAAGTCCTACGTGCGTTACCTGGAAAACACCTACCGTCGCGTCTTGAAGCTGGTCGGTACGCCGATCCGCATCGAGTTCAAAGGCGGTGACAACCCGTACGAAGGCAACAAAAACACGCTGACTGACCGCCAGGTGAACAAGAAGCGTCGTTTGATGACTCACCACAAGAAGGCCGACAAGAAGCGCCGCGACAAGCGCTGATTTCGACCTCGCAAAAAGGGCTCTTGATGAGCCCTTTTTTGTGCGCGAAGGTTTGTGCCTTGACCCCGTGCGGCCGGCAGCTTAAAACTTGGAGTTCACCTGCAGGGGCCTTTCGATGATCACCAGCAAGCTGCCGAACGTCGGCACGACCATTTTCACCACCATGTCGCAATTGGCCGCCGAAACCGGCGCGCTCAACCTGTCCCAGGGCTTTCCTGACTTCAATGGCCCCCAAGGCTTGCTCGATGCAGTGGGCAAGCATATCGCCCTCGGCCACAACCAATATGCGCCCATGACCGGCCTGCCCGTATTGCGTCAGCAGGTGGCTGCCAAGATCGCCCGTAGCTATGGCGCCACGGTCAATGCCGACAGTGAAGTGACCATCACCCCGGGCGCCACCGAGGCGATCTTCTGCGCGATCCAGGCGGTGATTCGCAACGGTGATGAAGTCATCGTGTTTGACCCCAGCTACGACAGCTATGAGCCCTCGGTCGAGCTGGCCGGTGGCCGCTGCGTGCACGTGCAACTGAGCCTTGATGGCTTCGCGCTGGACTTTGAGAAGATCAAGGCGGCGCTGTCACCACGCACGCGCATGATCATCCTCAACTCGCCGCACAACCCCACCGGCGCGCTGATCAGCCGTGCCGAACTGGACCAATTGGCCGACTTGATCCGTGACCGCGATATTTACCTGGTCAGTGATGAAGTCTACGAACACCTGGTCTTTGATGGCATAGCCCACGTCAGCGTGCTGGCCCATGAAGAGCTGTACCAGCGGGCGTTCGTGGTCAGCTCGTTCGGCAAGACCTACCATGTCACGGGTTGGAAAACCGGTTATGTAGTCGCCCCACCGGCCCTCACGGCCGAGCTGCGCAAGGTGCACCAGTACGTCAACTTCTGCGGCGTGACTCCGCTGCAATATGCGTTGGCCGACTTCATGGCCGAACACCCGGAACACGTCGAGGAACTGCCGGCGTTCTACCAGGCCAAGCGTGACCTGTTCTGCGACTTGCTGGCGCCATCGCGGTTCAGCTTTACCCGGGTGACCGGCACCTATTTCCAATTGGTGGATTACTCACAGATTCGCCCAGACCTGGACGATGTCGCCATGTCCTTGTGGATGACCCGCGAGCACGGCGTGGCGACCATCCCGGTCTCGGTGTTCTACCAGAGCCCGCCCCAAGGCCAGCGCCTGGTGCGCCTGTGCTTTGCCAAATGCGAGGAGACGCTGCAGCAGGCAGCGGAAAAACTATGCGTGATCTGAATGCACTGCCCGACCTGAACATCGCCTTGATCCAGACCACCCTGGCCTGGCACGACCGCCAGGCCAACCTCGAGCATTTCGAGGGGCTGCTGGAGCAGGCCAGGGGCGCTGACCTGATCGTGTTGCCGGAGATGTTCACCACCGGCTTCTCCATGGCCTCGGCAACCCTGGCCGAGCCGGAGCGCGGCCCGACCCACCATTGGCTCCAGGCCCAGGCTGCCAAGTACAACGCGGTGATCACCGGCAGCGTGATTATCCAGGCCGCCGACGGCAGCCACCGCAACCGCCTGTTGTGGGCACGGCCGGATGGCGAAGTGCTGCATTACGACAAGCGTCACCTGTTCCGCATGGCAGGGGAGCACGACCACTACACGCCGGGCGAGCGCCAAGTGCAGTTCGAATTGAAAGGCTGGCGCATTCGCCCGCTGATTTGCTACGACCTGCGCTTCCCGGTGTGGAGCCGCGACGCTCACGACACCGACCTGCTGCTGTACACCGCCAACTGGCCCGGTGCGCGGCGCCAGCACTGGAATCGACTGTTGCCCGCGCGCGCCATCGAGAACCTGTGCTACGTGGCGGCGGTGAACCGGGTCGGTACCGACGGCAAGGGCTTTGCCTACACCGGCGACAGCCAGGTGCTGGACTTCCAGGGCGAGACGTTGCTGAGTGCGGGGGAGGCGGATGGGGTGTTTCAGGTGAGCCTGAATTCGGCGGAGTTGGCGGCCTATCGCACTAAATTTCCGGCGAACCTGGATGCTGATAGCTTTCAGTTTGTCTGACGCACCGCAATCGCGGGCAAGCCCGCTCCCACATTTGGAATGCATTCCCCTGTGGGAGCGGGCTTGCCCGCGAAGAGGCCATCAGCATCACCCAAGACCCCAAACAAAAAAAGGCCCCTGGATTCACACCCAGGGGCCTTTCGCATTTCAGCCGTCAGCTTACGCCGCCTTGGCTTCCTGCTGGCTCAGCGAGCGATTCAAAGCGCTGAACAGCGCCTTGAAGCTGGCAGTCGTGATGTTTTCATCAATACCTACACCATGCACCGGGCGTTCGCCGTTCACACGCAGTTCGATGTACGCCGCGGCCTTGGCGTTGGTACCCGCACCGATGGCGTGTTCGTTGTAGTCCATGATCTCCACGCCAATCGGCAAGCCGGCCACCAGTGCTTCCAGGGCGCCGTTGCCTTTGCCTTTCCAGTGCAGGTTGGTTTCGCCCTGGCCTTTGCCGGAAACTTCCACCTCGACAAAGCTGTTGCCGTTCTCTTCCTGCAGGCGATGGCTGACCAGCGCGTACGGGGTGTTGGCTTGCAGGTATTCACGCTGCAGCAAGGCGTAGATCTGCGGCGCCGTCATTTCCAGGCCCACACGGTCGGTTTCAGCCTGTACCACCTGGCTGAATTCGATCTGCATGCGGCGCGGCAAGCTGATGTCGTACTCCTGCTCCAGCAGGTAGGCGATTCCACCCTTGCCCGACTGGCTGTTCACGCGGATCACCGCTTCGTAGCTGCGACCGATATCGGCCGGGTCGATCGGCAAGTACGGCACTTCCCACAGCGCGCCGTCCTTCTGCTGGGCAAAGCCCTTGCGAATCGCGTCCTGGTGAGAGCCGGAGAAGGCAGTGTGGACCAGGTCACCGACATACGGGTGACGTGGGTGCACCTGGATCTGGTTGCACTCTTCGACGACTTTACGTACGCCGTCGATGTCGGAGAAGTCCAGTTGTGGGTCCAGGCCCTGGGTGTACATGTTCAGTGCCACGGTGACGAGGTCGACGTTACCGGTACGCTCGCCGTTGCCGAACAGGCAACCTTCGACGCGATCGGCGCCGGCCATCAGGCCCAGCTCGGTGGCGGCCACGCCAGTGCCACGGTCGTTGTGGGTGTGCAGGCTGATGATCACGCTGTCACGGCGGTTGATATGGCGACCAAACCACTCGATCTGGTCGGCATAGATGTTCGGCGTGGCGCATTCAACGGTGGCCGGCAGGTTGAGGATCACCTTGTGCTCAGGCGTCGGGTTCCATACCTCGATCACCGCGTCGCAGACTTCCTTGGCGAACTCCAGCTCGGTGGCGCTGAAGGTTTCCGGGGAGTATTCGAAGGTCCACTGGGTTTCTGGCTGTTGTGCTGCGTACTTGACGAACAGCTTGGCCGCGTTGACCGCAATGGCCTTGATACCGTCCTTGTCCTGGTTGAAGACGATGCGGCGGAAGGACGGTGAGGTAGCGTTGTACAAGTGCACGATGGCCTTCTTGGCACCGCGCAGGGATTCGAAAGTGCGTGCGATCAAGTCTTCACGGCCCTGGGTCAGCACCTGGATAGTGGTGTCCTCGGGGATGTGGTTGTCTTCGATCAGGGTGCGCACGAAGTCGAAGTCGGTTTGCGAAGCCGCCGGGAACGACGCTTCGATTTCCTTAACGCCCACGGCCACCAGGGTTTTCCAGAAGCGCAGCTTTTTCGCCGCATCCATCGGTTCGATCAGCGACTGGTTGCCATCACGCAGGTCGGAGCTGCACCAGATCGGCGCCTCGGTGATGGTTTTCGACGGCCAGGTGCGGTCTGGAATATCGATGGTCGGGAACGCGCGGTACTTCGAAGAAGGGTCTTTGAGCATGCTCATCGGGAAATCCTTTGTAGTAGGGGCCGAGAAAAGGCGGCCTGCCGAGTAACTATTGTTTGGGATAAAACGTGGGGCGAGGCAGATCGATTCAGCCTGGCAGTCGTGCGCTGACGAGGCACAGGCTGCGGTGCTGGCGGAGCTGAATGAGGGTGTGAGAGGTTTTCATAAGCCCAACCCTAACCGCCGAGGTGAAAGATGGCAAGCAGTCGAGAAAAATTGAGAGAAGTTCTGCTATCTGCGCCTTGCACGAGATTTTATTGCTGTTTTTTGCAAGGGGTTATGTTTTGTTTGCGCTGCATTTGTTAGCCGCGCAATAGGGGCGACAGGTCTGACGCCATCGCAGGCAAGCCAACTCCCACAGTCGGGGGGTGTTCCCTTGTGGGAGCCGGGCTTGCCCGCGATGAGGCCAGTAGCCTCACCCTTCATATCAAGGCTGGAACGCGCCGATGAAGATCGCCGGGTCGACCCGTGCATCGTTAAGGCTGATGTTCCAATGCATATGCGGCCCGGTGGCGCGACCCGTTGAGCCGACCTTGCCCACCACTGTGCCGCGGGCCAGTTGATCGCCGACCTTCACGTCGATCTTGGACATGTGGCAAAACATGCTGATAAAGCCTTGGCCATGGTCGACAAACACGGTGTTGCCGTTGAAGAAGTAGTTGCCGGTCAGGATCACCTTGCCGGCTGCCGGGGTCTTGATCGGCGTGCCGGCGCCGACCGCGAAGTCCAGGCCCGAGTGCGGGTTGCGCTCTTCGCCGTTGAAGAACCGGCGCACGCCAAACTTGCTCGACAGCGGCCCGTTGACCGGTTTATCCAGCAGCAGGTTGCTCGGTGTGTTCGGGCTGAAGCTGCGGTAGGCCTTGAGCTGCACCGCCAATTCACCCTCGATGCGCTTGAGCTGCGCCGGGTCCGGGTTCACCTGGCTTTTGTTCTTCAGGGTGATGTGCTGTTCGGGATACTTCTTGAAACCCACCACAAACGGCAGGTTCTGCGTGCCGCTGATAACGCGCTGGGTGCCGGGCTTGACGGTCAGCGGGATACCGACGATCGCCAGCCAGTTGTTCTGCTCCTTGACCACCAGCACGGGCCGGTTCAGGTACGTGGCCTTGGGGGCGGTCGCCGCCGTGCCCAGGTCGACCACCGCCACGCCACCGGGCACCGGCTTGTTCAGCAGGCGGGTGATGTAGCTGTCGGCGTGGGCATTGAAGGTCAGGCAAGCGAGCATCAACAAACCGAGAAAACGTGGCATCGATCAATCCAGTAACGAAAGGGTGACGGGTGTCAGGTGGTTGTCTTCCACCCGCACCTGCAATTGGCCTTCACCCAGGTGTGCAGTGAGACGCTGGCCGGTGTGGGTCTGCGCGGCATTGCGGATGGCCTGGCCACGCTCGTCCAGCAAGATGCTGTAGCCACGGCCCAGGGTCGCCAAGGGGCTGACCACGTGCAGTGTCTGCACCTGGCTTTGCAGTTGCAGGCGGCGCGCCTTGAGGCCCTCGCGCATGGCGCGGGGCAGGCGTTCGGCGAGGCTGTTAAGGCGCTGGCGCAGCAGGGCCAACTGGCGGCCCGGGTGTTGGCCGGCGAGGCGGGTTTCCAGGCGGATCAACCGCTCGCGGCGGGTATTGAGGCTGCGCTCGAACGCACGGCGCAGGCGCATGTCCAGGTCATCCAGACGCTGGGCCTGTTGGCGCAGGCGTTCGCCAGGGTGACGCAGGCGACGGGCCATGCCCTCCAGGCGCAGGCGGTCGTGGCTCAGGCGATTGCGCATCAGCATCACCAGGCGGCGGTGCAGGTTTTCGACCTGGCGCACCAGATGGCTAGCGTCTGGCGCGAGCAGTTCAGCTGCGGCGGAAGGCGTAGGGGCGCGCACGTCGGCGACGAAGTCGCTGATGGACACATCGGTCTCATGCCCGACGGCGCTGACGATTGGCGTGACGCAGGCGTCCACCGCACGGGCCACGGCTTCTTCGTTGAAACACCAGAGGTCTTCCAGCGAGCCGCCGCCACGGGCCAGGATCAGCGCATCAAAGCCCCGCGCATCCGCCAGTTTCAAGGCGCGCACAATCTGCGGGATCGCTTCGCGGCCTTGCACGGCGGTGGGGATCAGGGTCAGTTCAACGTTCGGTGCACGGCGGCGGAACACGCTGATGATGTCGCGGATGACCGCGCCGGTCGGCGAACTGATGATGCCGATGCGGCGAGGGTGCGCCGGCAGTGGCACCTTGCGCTCGGCGCTGAACAGGCCCTCGGCGCTGAGTTTTTCCTTCAGCGCATCGAACGCCAGGCGCAGCGCGCCATCACCGGCCGGCTCCACGGTATCGAGGATCAGTTGGTAATCACCCCGGCCTTCGAACAGCGAGACCTTGCCCCGCACCTTCACCGCCAGGCCATCCTTCAACGCCTGGCGTACCCGCGCGGCGTTGTTGCGAAACAGTGCACAACGCACCTGCGCGCCGCTGTCCTTGAGGGTGAAATACACGTGGCCGGAGGCCGGGCGGGCGAGGTTGGAGATCTCGCCTTCGACCCAGATATTGGTGAACACGTCTTCCAGCAACACCCGCGCGCGGCCGTTGAGCTGGCTGACAGTCAGGACTTCGCGGTCCAGGCCCAGGCGGGCAAAAGGATCTTTAATCATGGGCGGCAGTTTATAGGCAATCGTGCAAGGTTTGACAGAACTGCTCTACCAGCGCACTGGGTGTCTGTGCGCATGCCAGGGCAACGGTGCTGAGGCACTCCGGGTCGGCCAGGGGCAAAAAGTGCACATTGGCCGGGGCGATGTCCTGCATGGATTTTGGTAACAAGGCAATTCCGAAGCCGGCCTGGATCAACTGCAGCTGCGTGGTCTTGCGCGACATGACCCGCGCTGCTTTGGGGAAAAATCCTGCGCGCATGCACAACTCGGCTGACAGGTAGCTCAGACCTCCGCGCTGGGGATGAGGGATCGAGATAAACGCCTCATCCTTGAGCTGCGCCAGTTCGACCGGTGTGTCGCTGTGCGCCAGCCGATGGTAGGGCGGCACTGCCAGCAGCAGTTGTTCGCTGTATAACGGCACGATCCGCACGCCTTCACGCTGGCGCAACACGGGCAGGCGCAACAGCCCGACTTCCAGGCGCCCGTCGGCGATTTCCTCCAGCTGCGCCTCGGAGGACAGTTTGACGATATCCATCGACACCCCCGGGCAGCGCTCCAGCCAGGTGCTGATGCCTTGCAACAACGGGCCGCTCATCGGCACTGTGCTGGAGTGGCTAAGGCGCAGCGTGCCCCGTTCGCCATTGCCCACTTGCGTTGCCATTTCGCTGGCCTTGAGCAACTCGCTCAGCAGGTTGCGTGCGCGGGGGTAAAAGGCCTCGCCCGCCGCGGTCAGCCGGGGTTGGCGTGCCGTGCGTTCGAACAGCGGGGTTTGCAGTTGGGTTTCCAGCTCCTTGATCTGCCGGCTCAGGGCCGATTGCGCCACGAACAGGCGTTCGGCGGCGGCACTGAAGCTGCCGCTGTCGGCGATTTCAACGAAGTAGCGCAGTTGGCGGGTTGAGATCACACGTCATGCCTTTTCGAGATGGGTGGAGGGCTTTGAAGATATTAGTCGCAACACTCGCCGATGGCTAAAGTGATCGCCATCTCGAATAAGGAATCGCCCATGAGCCCGGTTGAGCTGATGAGTCAGTGGTCGTTTGGTGGTATGGAGTGGCTGGTGATCGGCCTGGGCATCATCGTGGCGTATGTGGTGTTCGGCATTGCCGGCTTTGGCACGGCGCTGGTGGCGGGGCCGGTGCTGATCCTGTTCATGCCGTTGTCGAAGATCATCCCATTGCTGGTGCTGCTGGATTTTGTCGCGGCGTTCGGCAACCTGCTGCAATCACGGCGGGAGGTGAACAAGCCGGAATTGCTGCGCTTGCTGCCGTGCATGGCCATCGGTTGCACACTTGGCGTGGTGTTTTTGTTGAACCTGCATTCGGACCTGTTGCTGCTGTTGATGGGCCTGTTCATCAGTGCCTACGCACTCTATAGCCTGGCGGTGAAGGCTCGGCCGACACAACTGGCGGCCGGGTGGTCGATCCCCATGGGGACGGTGGGCGGCTTGTTTGGCGCGTTGTTCGGCAGTGGCGGCTTTTTATATGCCATCTATTTGAACAGTCGCCTGCCCAAGGACGCGGCGCGCGCCACGCAAAGCGCGTTGATTAGTTGCAGCACGGTGGTGCGCCTGAGTCTGTTCCTGATCGCTGGGGTGTATGCGGATTTGCCGTTGTTGATGCTGGCGCTGTGCCTGCTGCCGGCGATGGCAGTGGGGTTGTGGTGTGGGCGCAGGCTGACGATGCGTATGTCGCGGGAGGCGTTTGTGCGGTTGGTGACGTGGTTGGTGTTGGCCAGCGGGGTTGCGTTGATAGGGCGGTACTTGAGTACTTGACCTGTGTGGGGTAGGGATTAAGCTGCCAGCCTTTAGGGCCCCTTCGCGGGCAAGCCCGCTCCCACATTGGAATGCGATCCCCTGTAGGAGCTGGCTTGCCAGCGATGGCGCCAGTGGCCACACCGCAGGACTCTCAGGTCTCATGAATTCCCAAAGTATCCTTGTCCCGAAAATCTCCACCTTGCCCGTCCACGAACCCCGCGCCCGGGCGATCGTGCGTTGGCTGGTGCGCAAGAACATCATCAAGGAAGAACTGACCACCTGCGGCCGTACCGGCAACCGCATGGGCTACGCCCTGGCCGACGGCGCCCGCGCCGTGGTGCTGCACCCCCAGGCGCTGCCGTTCAACGAGCCGATCAATGGCCTGGAGATCATCTACAAGCGCTGCATCTACACCCCGGCCAAAGGCTTTCTCGAAGAAGCCGGCTGCCCGGAGTGCCGCAAGGAAGTCGGTGAAGCGCTGTTCGAAAGCCTGGAAGACTGGATGCCCGGCTACACCGACAACTTCACCTGCCCGTTGTGCGGGCATGAAGATGACATCAACGGCTTCCTGTTCCTGCAGGAGTGCGGCTTCTCCAACCTGGGCTTCATCTTCAACAATTGGGCTGAAGCGGGCTTCAAGCAAAGTTTTATCGACGAATTTGCCGACTGGCTGGACCAGAAGATGAGCTGGGTCAAAGTCGAGCTCTAATCTTCTGCCACCCAACCCTGTAGGAGCCCGGCTTGCCGGCGATGGCGTTCTCTGGTTTGGCACAAGGCTCAAGGGCCTCATCGCCGGCAAGCCGGCTCCTACAAGGGCCTGTTTTTCTCCATCTATCAGTATTACCAAGTTTGTCAGAGTTTTACATTGAGCCGGGCAGGGTGCATGTATATAATGGCGCGCTTCCATTTTCCCGCTCGGGAGCCCCCGCGATGCTGCGTATCAGCCAAGAAGCTCTGACATTCGACGACATTCTCCTAGTGCCCGGTTATTCCGAGGTGCTTCCTAACGAAGTCAGTCTCAAGACCCGCCTAACCCGTGGCATCGAGCTGAATATTCCCCTTGTTTCTGCTGCCATGGACACCGTCACTGAAGCCCGTCTGGCCATCGCCATGGCTCAGGAAGGCGGCATCGGCATCATCCACAAGAACATGACCATCGAGCAGCAAGCTGCCGAAGTGCGCAAGGTCAAGCGTTACGAAGCCGGTGTGGTGAAAGATCCCATCACCATCGAGGCCGACGCCACCGTGCGTGACCTGTTCGACCTGACCCGCCTGCACAACATCTCTGGTGTTCCTGTGCTGCACGATGGCGACTTGGTTGGCATCGTCACTTCCCGTGACGTGCGTTTCGAAAACCGTCTTGAAGTGACCGTCCGTGAAGTGATGACGCCGAAAGAGCGCCTGGTCACTGTCAAGGAAGGCGCCGACAAGAACGATGTGCGCGAGCTGCTGCACAAGCACCGTATCGAACGCGTGCTGATCGTTGACGACAAATTCGCCCTCAAGGGCATGATGACCGTCAACGACATCGAAAAAGCCAAGGCTTACCCGCTGGCCAGCAAGGATGACCAAGGTCGTCTGCGCGTTGGCGCGGCGGTCGGCACCGGTAAAGACACTGGCGACCGCGTTTCGGCCCTGGTCGCTGCCGGCGTTGACGTGGTGGTGGTCGACACCGCCCACGGTCACTCCAAAGGCGTGATCGACCGCGTGCGTTGGGTCAAACAGAATTTCCCTGAAGTGCAAGTGATCGGCGGCAACATCGCCACCGGCGCTGCTGCCAAGGCCCTGGCCGAAGCGGGCGCGGATGCGGTCAAGGTCGGTATCGGCCCTGGCTCGATCTGCACCACGCGTATCGTTGCGGGTGTGGGCGTGCCGCAAATCAGCGCTATCGCCAACGTCGCCGCTGCCCTTGAAGGCACGGGCGTTCCGTTGATCGCCGACGGCGGCATCCGTTTCTCCGGTGACCTGTCCAAGGCCATCGTCGCCGGTGCTTCCTGCGTGATGATGGGCTCGATGTTCGCCGGTACCGAAGAAGCGCCGGGCGAGATCGAACTGTTCCAGGGCCGTTCGTACAAGGCTTACCGTGGCATGGGTTCGCTGGGCGCCATGTCCCAGGCTCAAGGTTCTTCGGACCGTTACTTCCAGGACTCTTCGGCAGGCGCCGAGAAGCTCGTACCGGAAGGCATCGAAGGCCGTGTTCCTTACAAGGGCACCCTGAGCGCCATCATCCACCAGCTGATGGGCGGCCTGCGTTCCTCGATGGGCTACACCGGTAGCGCCAACATCGAAGAAATGCGCACCAAGCCAGAGTTCGTACGGATCACCGGCGCCGGCATGGCTGAATCCCATGTCCACGACGTGCAGATCACCAAGGAAGCGCCAAACTACCGCGTAGGTTGAGGCTTCCAGCAAAACGTTAAGTAACCGGGGCTGTTCTTTCAGCCCCGAGTTGTTTCTGATTCATTAGACGAGACTGACTTCATGGCCCTCGACATTCACGCCCACCGCATCCTGATCCTCGACTTCGGTTCCCAGTACACCCAGCTGATCGCCCGCCGCGTGCGTGAAATCGGCGTGTACTGCGAACTGCATCCGTTCGACATGGACGACGAAGCGATCCGCGAATTCGCACCCAAAGGCGTCATCCTCGCCGGTGGCCCAGAGTCCGTGCACGAAGCCAACAGCCCGCGTTGCCCGCAAGCCGTGTTCGACCTGGGCGTGCCCGTCTTCGGTATCTGCTACGGCATGCAGACCATGGCCGAGCAACTGGGCGGCAAGGTTGAAGGTTCCGAGCTGCGTGAATTCGGTTATGCCCGTGTGGACGTGGTCGGCAAGAGCCGCCTGCTGGACGGCATCGAAGACCACGTCGACGCCGACGGCCTGTTCGGCCTCGACGTGTGGATGAGCCACGGTGACAAAGTCACCAAGATGCCGGAAGACTTCCACATCCTGGCCAGCACCCCGAGCTGCCCGATCGCCGGCATGTTCAGCGACGAGCGTCGTTACTACGGCGTGCAGTTCCACCCGGAAGTGACCCACACCAAGCAAGGCGGCCGCATCCTGTCGCGCTTCATCCTCGACATCTGCGAGTGTGAGGCCCTGTGGACCCCGTCGAAGATCGCTGAAGACGCCATCGCCCAAGTCCGTGCCCAAGTCGGTACCGACAACGTGCTGCTGGGCCTGTCCGGTGGTGTTGACTCCTCCGTGGTTGCTGCGCTGCTGCACAAGGCCATCGGCGACCAACTGACCTGCGTCTTCGTCGACAACGGCCTGCTGCGCCTGCACGAAGGTGAGCAAGTGATGGCCATGTTCGCCGAGAACATGGGCGTCAAGGTGATCCGCGCCAACGCCGAGGATCAGTTCCTGAACAACCTGGCCGGCGAGTCCGACCCGGAGAAGAAGCGCAAGATCATCGGCCGCACCTTCATCGACGTGTTCGATGCCCAGTCCAACAAACTGGACAACATCAAGTTCCTCGCCCAGGGCACCATCTACCCTGACGTGATCGAGTCGGCTGGCGCCAAGAGCGGCAAGGCCCACGTGATCAAGTCCCACCACAACGTGGGTGGCCTGCCGGAGGAAATGAACCTCAAGCTGGTAGAACCGCTGCGCGAACTGTTCAAGGACGAAGTCCGCCGTCTGGGCCTGGAACTGGGCCTGCCGTATGACATGGTCTACCGCCACCCATTCCCGGGCCCGGGCCTGGGCGTGCGCATCCTGGGTGAAGTGAAGAAGGAATACGCCGACCTGTTGCGTCGCGCCGACCATATCTTCATCGAAGAACTGCGCAAAGCCGACTGGTACCACAAAGTCAGCCAGGCGTTCGTGGTGTTCCAGCCAGTGAAGTCCGTTGGCGTTGTCGGCGATGGCCGTCGTTACGCGTGGGTCGTGGCCCTGCGTGCCGTAGAAACCATCGACTTCATGACCGCCCGTTGGGCGCACCTGCCATACGAATTGCTGGAAACCGTCAGCGGCCGGATCATCAATGAAATCGAAGGCATCTCGCGCGTGACGTATGACGTGTCGAGCAAGCCGCCAGCGACGATTGAGTGGGAATGATCCTTTCCAAGGGTTAACCGCCAAGGCAAAAAAGCCGCTTGTCTGTTGAGGACAAGCGGCTTTTTTATGCGCGTCCGGTGCGGGCCTATTGGTATTTCAGCTGCAACGTAGCGTGGCCATCGATGGGCACTTCCTGGGTGAGGGTCAGGGTGTTGGCGGGGGCGATGTAGGTGTAATACGCCACGGTAGCATCCAGCGTGGTGAAGGCGGCAGGCACGTTGCTGGGGTTGTTCATGCCGGTCACGGCGACCAGTGCCGCATAGGTCAAGTTGCTGCCGGGGAGCCAGCTAGCGCCGTTGTTGGTGGACATGATGGGTCTCATCTGTCCGGAGTCACTGACGGGGTCCTCCAGGCTGAAGACGAGGTAGCCGAGCTTCTCGTTACCGTTGATCAGGCCCAGGCCGTGGAGACCGGGCACAATTTAGGAGCCAGCTCGATTATCAATGGTGGTCAAGGCGAGCAGTGTGGCGCCTTCGCAGCGGATGCTCAATCGCAGGCGGTGTTGGGACAGCGCCGTGTTGGTTTCAACATTCAGATCCTTGGCCGGCAATTTACCGTGATCAATAGACCCGCCATTGGTGAGGCTGGGCTGGCAGGCACTTGGGGTGATACGGCCTTTGACGCTCAGATCGGTGGCAGAGGCTGCGAACACAAGGGCGCTCTCGCTCAGCAGCAGGCTCGCGAGGAGGGGGGGGAATAGTTTTTTCATGGTCGGCTCGGTATCGGCAAGGGGGCGATAATGCCCCTCTGGGTGGGGCAGAACCTTAGCGCCAGGTACCGGCTACCGGAATGTAACAGTTACGACAATAACGGCGGCGCCTTACCTTCACCGCCGCGCAATATCCGAAAAGTAAAACTTGTCCAACGTATGCCGCGACTCGGTGTACTCGAACTGCCGCCCGTCCTGCAAAAACGTCTGGTTACTCACCACGATCACATGGCTTTGCCCGTCAAGGTCCAGGTGTGCCTGGTCGTCCTTGCTGCGGGGCAGGGCTTCGATGGTGCGTTGGGCGTAGCTGATCTGCAACTGCAAGGTCTGTTCGATAAACGCGTAGATCGACTGCTCGGCGATGTCGCGGTCCAGGCCGGGGATCAGGTCTGCGACGAAGTGGTTGATGTCGAGGATCACGCGTTTGCCGCCGATGCGCCGTACCCGTTTGATGCGGGTGATCAGGGTGCCGGGTTCGGCTTCGATGTGTTGCAGCAGTGAACCTTCCAGCGGGAACTGGGTAAATTCGACCACTTCGGTGCGTACGTCATCGCCCAGGTCGGCGTGGGTTTCGTGGAAGCTGACGATGCCGCCCAACTGGAATTCGATCGGGTTGGGTGACAGCACGAAGGTGCCTTTGCCGTGGATCTTTTGCGCAAACCCGCGCTCTTGCAACTGCTCGATGGCACGACGAACGGTGCCTCGGCTGGCCTGGTAGCTGTCCATCAATTCTGTTTCGGAGGGAAGGCGCGTGCCGCGTTGCAGGCGTTCGGTGGTGATGCTGGCAAGCAGATCCGTATAGATCTGGTTGTATTTGCTCATGGGGATGGCTCTGTGCCTTTGCGTTCAGGCAGGAACCATAGTGGCACGGGTGGGGTTTGTCCATTAGACCCACGGATATCAACGCCCTTGTAGGGGCCGGCTTGCCGGCGATGGGGGCCTCACGAACAGCATCGCCAGCAAGCCAGGGCCAACAATTTTCAACTCGTACAGACGAGTTGTTGCATTAACTCGTACAGACGAGTACTTTTGCCCTCGGCGTGCTGCCAATGACTGCCCCCCCCAATAAAAAAAACCAAAGTGGAAAACAAGCATGAGCCACGACTACCCAGCTATCGCCCGCGAGATTCTCGAGAACCTCGGGGGCAGCGACAACCTTGAGCAAGCTGCCCACTGCGTGACGCGCCTGCGCCTGGCGCTGAAGGACCCGAGCCGGGTCAACAGCGCCGCGTTGAACCAGGTTGATCTGGTCAAGGGTTCGTTTTTTACCGGCGGCCTGTTTCAAATCGTGATCGGCCCGGGCGAGGTAGAAAAGGTCTACGCCGCCCTGCGTGAAGCCACCGGCCTTGCGGTGTCGACCATCGCCGACGTCAAGCAGAAGGGCGCCGACAAGACCAACGCCATGCAGCGTCTGGTGCGCGTATTTTCCGATGTGTTCATGCCGATCCTGCCCGCGCTGATCATCGCCGGCCTGTTGATGGGCGTGAACAACCTGATGGGCGCCAAGGGCATGTTCATCGAGGGCAAGACGCTGCTGGAGGCGTATCCGAACCTGGATGGCCTGTGGAGCCTGATCAACCTGATGGCCAACACCTCGTTCGTGTTCCTGCCGGCGCTGGTGGGCTGGTCGGCGGCCAAGCGCTTTGGCGGCAGTGAAATCCTCGGCATCGTGCTGGGCCTGATGCTGGTACACCCGGACCTGCTCAATGCCTGGAACTACGGCAAGGCCGTGGCGGGGCTGGACGGCCAGAGCCTGCCGTACTTCGACATCTTTGGCTGGTTCAAGATCGAGAAAGTGGGCTACCAGGGGCAGATCCTGCCGATCCTGATGGCCGCCTACGTGATGAGCGTTATCGAAAAATGGCTGCGGGCGCGGGTGCCGAATGCCATTCAATTGCTGGTGGTGCCCATCACCACCATCGTGGTGACCGGCGTGCTGGCCCTGGCGATCATCGGCCCGGTCACGCGTCACCTCGGCATCCTGATCACCGAAGGCGTGGTCACCCTGTTCGACCTGGCGCCAATGCTCGGCGGGGCGATTTTCGGCCTGCTGTACGCGCCGCTGGTGATCACCGGCATGCACCACATGTTCCTCGCGGTGGACCTGCAACTGATCTCCACCCAGGGCGGCACCTTTATCTGGCCGATGATCGTCATGTCCAACCTGGCCCAGGGCAGTGCCGCCCTCGGTGTGTTCTACATGACCCGCAACGCGCGGGACAAAAGCATGGCGTCCACCTCGGCGATTTCCGCGTACTTCGGCATCACGGAGCCGGCGATGTTCGGCGTGAACCTGCGCTTCAAGTTCCCGTTCTATGCCGCGCTGCTGGGCTCGGCGCTGGGCAGTATTTTCCTGTCGCTGAACAAGGTGCAGGCGTCGGCCATCGGCGTCGGTGGCTTGCCTGGATTCATCTCGATCATTCCGCAGTACATCCCAAGCTTTGTGATCGGGATGGTCATCGCGATGGTCGTGCCGTTCGTCCTGACCTGTGCGTTGAGCATGAAGATTGTTCGGCCGGGTTATCGGGTCGCCTGATCGACCGCTATCGCCGGTAAGCCGGCTCCTACAGAGGAGTGCGGTCAACCGTAGGAACCGGCTTGCCGGCGATGAGGCCCTCAAGGCCCGCACAAAATTCTACTGAAGGAACCCCCCATGCAAACCTGGCAACACTCGGTGATCTACCAGATCTACCCAAAAAGCTTCCACAGCCACGCGGGTAACGCCACCGGTGACCTGCTGGGGATCGTGGACAAACTCGACTACCTCCAATGGCTGGGCGTCGACTGCCTGTGGATCACCCCGTTCCTGCGCTCGCCGCAGCGTGACAACGGCTACGACATCAGCGACTACTACGCCATCGACCCCAGCTACGGCACCATGGCCGACTGTGAACTGCTGATCAGCGAAGCAGCCAAGCGCGGCATCAAGCTGATGCTCGACATCGTGGTCAACCACACCTCCATCGAACACGAATGGTTCCAACAGGCGCGCAGCAGCCTCGATAACCCGTACCGCGACTTCTACATCTGGCGCGACCAGCCGAACAACTGGGAATCCAAGTTCGGCGGCTCGGCCTGGGAATACGAAGCGCAAACCGGCCAGTATTTCCTGCACCTGTTCGACCACACCCAGGCCGACCTGAATTGGGACAACCCCAAGGTGCGTGCCGAGGTGTTCAAGCTGATGCGCTTCTGGCGCGACAAGGGCGTGGGCGGTTTCCGCCTGGACGTGATCAACCTGATTTCCAAGCCCGCCGATTTCCCGGAAGACAACACCGACGGCCGCCGCTTCTACACCGACGGTCCGAACGTGCACGAGTACCTGCAGGAAATGCACCGCGAAGTTTTCGAAGGGCATGACCTGATCAACGTTGGCGAGATGTCATCCACCAGCCTTGAACATTGCATCCGCTACTCGCGGCCGGAATCGAAAGAGCTGTCGATGACCTTCAACTTTCATCACCTGAAAGTCGATTACCCGAACCTGCAGAAGTGGGTGAAGGCCGACTTCGATTTCCTGCAACTCAAGCAGATTTTTTCGGACTGGCAACTGGGCATGCAGGCCGGTGGCGGCTGGAACGCATTGTTCTGGTGTAACCACGACCAGCCACGGGTGGTCTCGCGCTTTGGTGACGACGGTGAACACCGTGTGGTCTCGGCCAAGATGCTCGGCACCGCGCTGCACTTCCTCCAGGGCACACCGTACGTGTACCAGGGCGAAGAACTGGGTATGACCAACCCGGGCTTCGACAGCATCGCGCAGTACCGCGATGTGGAGACGCTCAACATCTTCCGTCTCAAGCGTGATGCGGGCGAGCCCGAAGCGTCGAGCATGGCGGCGATCAAACAGAAATCGCGGGACAACAGCCGCACACCGATGCAGTGGAACACCCAGGCCAACGCGGGTTTCAGCCGTAGCGAACCGTGGATCGGCATCCCGGCCAACGCGGCGCAGATCAACGTCGAAAGCCAATTGGATGACCCGGATTCGGTGCTGCATCACTACCGCGCGCTGATTGCCTTGCGCCGCCGTGAACCGCTGATCCAGGAAGGTGTTTACCGCGAGCTGTTGCAAGACCACTTACAGGTCTGGGCCTACCTGCGCGAAGGCCACGGTGAGCGCTTGCTGGTGCTGAACAACTTCTACGGCACGCCTTGTGAAATCCAGCTGCCGGACAACGTGATCAACCCGGCCGCCGAGCAACGCCTTCTGATCAGCAACTACCCCGACTGCCCGCAGCGCAACGCCACGATCACGTTGCGCCCTTACGAATCCTTCGTCCTGCACCTCAAGGACTGAAACACCGCTACCCCCTGTAGGAGCCGGCTTGCCGGCGATAGCGTCAGTTGAATCGCCATCGCCGGCAAGCCGGCTCCTACAAGGGGGGCGTGCACCACGCAATAACAATAAGAAAAACATTAGGAGTGCTTCATGAAAACAACAATAAAGCTGGGCCTCGTTGCATCTTGTCTGAGCCTGCCACTGGGCGCTCAGGCCCTGGAATTTGCCGGTTACCTGCGCAGCGGCGCGGGTACCTCAACGGGCAGTGGCAAGCAGCAATGCTTCCAGTTGCCGGGGGCGCAATCCAAGTACCGTCTGGGCAACGAATGCGAACAGTATGCCGAGCTGGAACTGCGTCAGGACCTGCTGACCCTCGACGATGGCTCGGTGCTGAGCGTCGACGCCATGGCGTCCCTCTACAACAAATACGACCGTGCCCTTAAGTTCCAGGGCGACGACAACGGCTCGGCGCGCATGCCGCAGATGTATGCGCAGTGGTCCAACCTGCCCAGCCTCAATGGCGGCTCGGTGTGGGCCGGTCGGCGTTACTACAAACGTAATGACATCCATATCTCCGACTTCTACTACTGGAACCAGAGCGCCACGGGCGGTGGTATTGAGGACGTGTTGATCGGCGACCTCAAATACAGCTACGCCATTTCCCGCAAGGACAACCTGTACCAGAAGGAATACGCCACCCGTCACGACTTCAACGTGGCGGGCTTCAAGACCAACCCCGGCGGTGAGCTGGAGTTCGGCTTGAGCTACATCGAAAAAGCCGGTGGCCGCGACACCAACAGCGGTTGGGCGATCACGGCGCAGCATGTGCAAAAACCTTTCCTGGGCGGTAAGAACAAATTCGCCCTGCAATACGGTGAAGGCCCCGGCACTGGGCTGGGCTACACCGGCGACACCACCCTGGACAACAGCAGCAAAAGCTACCGCGCCGTGGAGTTTTTCGACTGGCAGGTGACCCCGCGCTTTGGCGGGCAGATCGAGGCGGTGTACCAGAAAGACATTCGCCCAGGCAGCCAGGACCAGACATGGATGTCCATCGGGGTGCGCCCTGCGTATGCCATCAGCGAACAGTTCAAGCTCGTCACTGAACTCGGGCACGATCAAGTCGACGCTACCGGCGGCACGCGCAAACTGAGCAAATTTACCTTCGCCCCGACCTGGTCGCCCAAAGGCCCGGATTTCTGGGCGCGGCCGGAAGTACGTTTGTACTACACCTATGCAACGTGGAACGAAGCGGCCAAACGCGCGGCGAATGAACTGGCGGCAGGCTCGGCGTTGTCCGACACCGGCTCCTACGGCACGGCGCGGCATGGCTCCAACGTTGGTGTGCAAGTCGAATATTGGTGGAAATAAGAATGTGGGTGTACGCGGACTAATGTGGGAGCTGGCTTGCCTGCGATGCAGGCGACTCGGTTTTTCATCAGGACCGAGGTGATGCCATCGCAGGCAAGCCAGCTCCCACATTGGATCGTTGTTCGCCCTATGATTTTTACAGAACAAAACAGCAGGTGAAGTCATGACCGCAACGCAACCCCTGGAACTGCTGGCGCCCTTGTCCGGTGTGCTGCTGGCGCTGGACACGGTGCCCGATCCGGTGTTTTCCAGCCGCCTGATCGGCGATGGCCTGTGCATCGACCCCACGTCGCAGACGCTGTGCGCGCCGCTGGCCGGGGTGATCAGCAATATCCAGGACAGTGGTCATGCGGTCAGCGTTACCGATGACAATGGCGTGCAGGTCCTGATGCACATCGGCCTGGACACCGTGAATCTGGCCGGCCAGGGCTTCACCCGGCTGGTGCAGGAAGGCCAGCGGGTGGAGGTGGGCCAACCGCTGATCGAGTTCGATGCCGACTATGTGGCGCTCAATGCCCGCAGCCTGTTGACCCTGGTGCTGGTGGTCAGCGGCGAGCCGTTCACGGTGTTGGCGAACGGCCTTGTGGACGTGGGCCAGCCGCTGATGCAGGTTTCTCCGGGTGAAGCGATTGAAGCGACAGATGAGGAGGAGGGTGACGCACTGTTCTCCAAGCCACTGACGTTGCCCAATGCCAACGGCTTGCACGCGCGGCCTGCGGCGGTGTTTGCCCAGGCGGCCAAAGGCTTCAACGCGAGTATTTACCTGCACAAGCAAACCCAGAGCGCCAACGCGAAATCCCTGGTGGCGATCATGGCGCTGCAAACCGTGCAGGGCGACACCTTGCAGGTGAGCGCGGCGGGTGAGGAGGCCGAGGCGGCGATCAAGGCGCTGGTCACCTTGCTGGCCGAAGGTTGCGGCGAGACGGTCGCGGCAGTGGGTGAGCTGGTTGAAGCGGTTGCGCCGGAGTCTTCGGCAACCTTGCTGCGCGGTGTCTGTGCTTCGCCGGGTTCGGCTTTTGGCCAGGTGGTTCAGGTGGCAGAACCTGAGCTTGCGATCACTGAGCAGGGCGCCGGTGAAACCGCCGAACGCGCTGCGCTGCAGCGTGGGTTGCTGGCGGCAAACGAGGCGTTGCAAGCCCTGCAAGCCAAGGCCGTCGGCAGCGCCCAAGCCGAGATCTTCCGCGCCCATCAGGAATTGCTCGAAGACCCGACCCTGCTTGAACACGCCCACGGCCTGCTGGCCGAAGGCAAAAGCGCTGCGTTTGCCTGGAACAGCGCCACGGTCGCCACCGCCAAGCAGTTCACGCAATTGGGCAATGCACTGCTCGCCGAACGCGCGGCAGACCTGGCCGATGTGGGCCAGCGTGTGCTGAAACTGATTCTGGGCATTCAAGACAGTGCCTGGGATTTGCCGGAACGCGCGATCCTGGTCGCCGAGCAACTGACCCCGTCACAAACCGCCAGCCTCGATACGCGTAAAGTGCTGGGTTTTGTCACGGTCGGCGGCGGCGCCACCAGCCACGTGGCGATCCTCGCCCGGGCCCTCGGCCTACCCGCCATCTGCGGTGTGCCCCTGCAGGTGCTGTCGCTGGCCAACGGCAAACAGGTATTGCTGGACGCCGACAAAGGCGAACTGCACCTGGACCCGGACTTGGCCGAAATCGAGAGGCTTGAAACCGCACGCCAACAGCAGACGCTGCGCCGTCAGCGTGAAGTCGCCCAGGCATCCTTGCCCGCCACGACCCGCGACGGTCATCACGTTGAAGTCACGGCCAACGTCGCCTCGCTGCAAGAGGTGGAGCAGTCCCTGACCCTCGGCGGCGAAGGCGTCGGCCTGCTGCGTTCGGAGTTCCTCTACCTGGACCGCAATCGTGCGCCAAGCCCCGAGGAGCAGGCTGGCACCTACACCGCCATCGCCCGTGCCCTGGGCTCCGAGCGCAACCTGGTGGTGCGCACCCTGGACGTGGGTGGCGACAAGCCGTTGGCCTATGTGCCCATGGAGGCTGAAACCAATCCTTTCCTCGGGCTACGCGGCATTCGCCTGTGCCTTGAGCGTCCTGAACTGCTGCGCGAGCAGTTCCGCGCCATCCTCGCCAGCGCCGGTTTTGCGCGGCTGCACATTATGCTGCCGATGGTCAGCCTGCTGTCGGAGCTGCATTTGGCGCGCAAGATTCTGGAAGAAGAGGCGGCAGCGCTCGGGCTCAGCGAGTTGCCGAAGCTGGGCATCATGATCGAGGTACCATCCGCCGCGCTGATGGCTGATGTGTTCGCACCCCATGTGGATTTCTTCTCCATCGGCACCAACGACCTCACCCAATACACCCTGGCCATGGACCGCGATCACCCGCGCCTGGCCAGCCAGGCCGACAGCTTTCACCCTGCGGTGCTGCGCCTGATCGCCACCACCGTCAAGGCCGCCCATGCCCATGGCAAGTGGGTGGGCGTTTGCGGCGCGTTGGCGTCCGAAGCCTTGGCCGTACCGGTGTTGATCGGGCTGGGGGTGGATGAGCTGTCGGTCAGCGTGCCGCTGATTCCGACCATCAAGGCCACTGTGCGTGAGCTGGACCTGGCCGACTGCCAGATCATCGCCCGCCAGATCCTGGGCCTGGAAGAAGCCGCCCAAGTGCGTGAGGCCTTGAGCCAATACCACGCGGCCACCGTTGAATCCTCACCTGTTTTGGAGCACTGAGCATGTTCGAGAAATTGCAGCGAGCGTTTTGGAAAGCGCTGACGCCGGATCTGATTGCCGAGACGGTTGCCGCGCCGGTGCAGAATGAGTTGTCGGCAGGGGTGCTGAATGCGCTGGGTGGTGCGGATAATCTTAAGTCGCAGCAGCGTGTGGCGCTGACACGGGTGCGGGTGCAGTTGCAGGATGCGGGGCGGTTGGATGAACAGGCATTGAAGGCAGCCGGCGTGCCGGGCGTGATGGTGTTGGCAGGCGGCGTCGTCCACCTGATCACAGGTCTATAAGGCGACGCGGACAAAATGTGGGAGCGGGCTTGCCCGCGAATGCGGAGTGTCAGTCGCTATATATGCTGACTGATCCACCGCTTTCGCGGGCAAGCCCGCTCCCACATGGGTTCTGCAGTGTTCTTAGAGCTGCGGGTTATCTTCCGGCGGCTTGGTCTTGTCGATGCCCGGCACATGCAGGTTGCCTTCCACCACCTGGTTGCCTTCCAGCTGCGGCTGGGTCACCCAGGTGAGGATGTCGTAGTAACGCCGGATGTTCGCCACAAAGTGCACCGGTTCACCACCCCGCGCGTAGCCGTAGCGGGTCTTGCTGTACCACTGCTTCTGCGACAGGCGTGGCAGCATCTTCTTCACGTCCAGCCACTTGTTCGGGTTCAAGCCTTCGCGCTTGGCCAGGGTGCGGGCGTCGTCAAGGTGGCCGGTGCCGACGTTGTAGGCGGCGAGGGCGAACCAGGTACGATCCGGCTCGGCAATGCTGTCGTCCAGTTCGTCCTTGATCTTGGCCAGGTACTTGGCGCCCCCCATGATGCTTTGCTTGGCATCCAGGCGATTGGACACGCCCATCGCCTGGGCGGTGTTCTGGGTCAGCATCATCAGGCCGCGCACGCCGGTCTTGGAGGTGACGGCTGGTTGCCACAGCGATTCCTGATAGCCGATGGCCGCCAATAACCGCCAGTCGACCTTCTCTTCCTTGGCGTAAGCCCTGAAGTGCTTCTCGTACTTGGGCAGGCGCTGCTGCAAATGCTGGGCGAACGTGTAGGCGCCGACATAACCGAGGACATCGACATGCCCGTAGTAGCGGTCTTTGAGACGCTGCAGGGTGCCGTTCTTCTCGACCTTGTCCAGGTAGCTGTTGATCTCGTTGAGCAGGCTGTTGTCTTCACCTGCCGCCACGGCCCAGCTCTGGTTGCTGGCGTTGCCGAGGTCGAAGGCCACGCGCACGTTGGGGAAGTACACCTGGTTCATCGCCACTTCGTTGGAGTCCACCAGGGTCAGGTCGATCTGGCCCTCGTCCACCATACGCAGCAGGTCGACCACTTCAACGGCGTCGGACTCTTCGTATTCGATCGCAGGATTCTGCTTTTTAAGCTCCGCCAATTGCTCGGCGTGGGTGCTGCCCTTGAGCACCATGATCTTCTTGCCTACCAGGTCTGCCGCGTTGGTCGGGCGGGACTGGCCGTTGCGGTAGATGATCTGCGGGGTCACTTCCAGGTAAGGATGGGAGAAACGCACCTGCTGCTGGCGCTGCTCGCTGCTCACCAGGCCTGCAGCCGCCAGCACCGGGCCGTTGGGCTTGCCCAACTGGCCGAACAGGTCATCAAGGTTGTCGGCGGTCTCGATCTCCAGCTTGACCCCCAGGTCATCGGCAAAACGCTTGACCAGTTCGTATTCGAAACCGGTTTCACCGTTGCGGTCCTGGAAATAAGTGGCCGGACTGTTGCGGGTTACCACGCGCAATACGCCATCCTCCTTGATTCGCTCGAGCGTGCTGGGTTTATCAACACAGGCGCTGAGCAACAGGAAGAGTCCGGTGGCGAAGAGCCATTTGGCGCATCGCGGGCGCAAAGCAGTAGGGGAGAACATCTGCGCAGTATACGCAAACGGCCCACGGCGCCATATCTCGACAGCGTGGGACTTGTCTGCTAGCCACCGCAAAAGCGTGCTGCAGCCCGCAGAAATGGGGCTTGGCGGGCAATTGTGACGGTTAAAATAACTGCGCGGAATGTCCGGGATAACGCCCCGATACCGTGCAATCCGTGCCAACTGACGCCCGGCAGCGGCCACCGGTGCCGTTTCGGGTGCCGTTGGCGATGGTTTACGCTAGAATGCACGGCCTCAAAGCACACCCCCTTCCCGAGGCTGTCCCGAAGATGTTGATCCTGCGCGGCGCTCCTGCCCTTTCTGCCTTTCGCCACAGCAAACTCCTTGAGCAACTGAGCCAGAAGGTTCCAGCTGTTACTGGCCTGTACGCTGAATTTGCTCACTTCGCCGACGTTACCGGCGTATTGACCGCCGACGAACAGCAAGTGCTGGCACGCCTTCTGAAGTACGGCCCAAGCGTTCCCGTTCAAGAGCCGACTGGCCGCTTGTTCCTGGTTCTGCCACGGTTCGGCACCATCTCGCCCTGGTCGAGCAAGGCCAGCGACATCGCCCGCAACTGCGGCCTGGAAAAAATCCAGCGCCTGGAGCGGGGTATCGCCTTCTACGTCGCCGGCCAGTTCAGCGACGCCGAAGCCGAGCTGATCGCCAGCAGCCTGCACGACCGCATGACCCAGATCATCGTCAGCCAGCTGGAACAGGCTGCCGGCCTGTTCAGCCACGCCGAGCCTAAACCGCTGACCGCGATTGATGTGCTCGGCGGTGGCCGCGCCGCCCTCGAGAAGGCCAACACCGAACTCGGCCTGGCCCTGGCCGAAGACGAGATCGACTACCTGGTCAACGCCTTCAATGGCTTGAAGCGCAACCCGCACGACATCGAACTGATGATGTTCGCCCAGGCCAACTCCGAGCACTGCCGTCACAAGATCTTCAACGCCAGTTGGGATATCGACGGCGAAAGCCAGGAAAAAAGCCTGTTCGGCATGATCAAGAACACCTACGTGATGCACAGCGAAGGTGTTCTGTCGGCTTATAAGGACAACGCCTCGGTGATCGTCGGCTCCGTCGCCGGCCGTTTCTTCCCGGACCCGGAAACCCGCCAGTACGGCGCGGTGCAGGAGCCGGTGCACATCCTGATGAAGGTTGAGACCCACAACCACCCGACCGCGATTGCCCCGTTCCCGGGCGCCGCCACCGGTTCGGGCGGCGAAATCCGTGACGAAGGTGCCACCGGCCGTGGCGCCAAGCCAAAGGCGGGCCTCACCGGTTTCACCGTGTCCAACCTGCAGATCCCGGGCTTTGAACAGCCATGGGAAGTGCCGTACGGCAAGCCTGAGCGCATCGTTACTGCACTGGACATCATGATTGAAGGCCCGCTGGGCGGCGCTGCATTCAACAACGAATTCGGCCGTCCTGCGCTGACGGGCTACTTCCGTACCTTCGAGCAGTCCATCACCACCCCCCGTGGCGATGAAGTACGCGGCTACCACAAGCCGATCATGCTGGCTGGCGGCATGGGCAACATCCGTGAAGAACACGTCAAGAAAGGCGAGATCCTGGTCGGCTCCAAGCTGATCGTGCTCGGCGGCCCGGCGATGTTGATCGGCCTGGGCGGCGGCGCGGCTTCCTCCATGGCCACCGGCACCAGCTCGGCAGACCTGGACTTCGCTTCCGTACAGCGCGAAAACCCGGAGATGGAACGTCGCTGCCAGGAAGTCATCGACCGTTGCTGGCAGTTGGGTGACAAGAACCCGATCAGCTTCATCCACGACGTCGGCGCGGGCGGTCTGTCCAACGCCTTCCCGGAACTGGTCAACGACGGCGACCGTGGTGGCCGTTTCGAACTGCGCAACATTCCAAACGACGAGCCGGGCATGGCCCCGCACGAAATCTGGAGCAACGAATCCCAGGAACGCTACGTACTGGCCGTCGGCCCAGAGGACTTCGCGCGCTTCCAGGCCATCTGCGAACGCGAGCGCTGCCCGTTTGCCGTGGTCGGCGAAGCCACTGCCGAGCCGCAACTGACCGTGACCGACAGCCACTTCGGCAACAGCCCGGTGGACATGCCGCTCGAAGTGCTGCTGGGCAAAGCCCCGCGCATGCACCGTTCGGCGGTACGTGAAACCGAGCTGGGCGACGACTTCGACCCAAGCACACTGGAACTGGCCGACAGCATCGAACGCGTGCTGCACCACCCGGCCGTGGCGAGCAAAAGCTTCCTGATCACCATCGGCGACCGCACCATCACTGGCCTGGTGGCCCGTGACCAAATGGTGGGCCCATGGCAAGTGCCGGTGGCCGACGTTGCCGTCACCGCCACCAGCTTCGACGTCTATACGGGTGAAGCCATGGCCATGGGCGAGCGTACCCCGCTGGCCTTGCTGGACGCCCCGGCGTCGGGCCGCATGGCCATTGGTGAAACCCTCACCAACATCGCGGCGTCTCGCATCGGCAAGCTGTCCGACATCAAGTTGTCGGCCAACTGGATGTCCGCTGCTGGCCATCCGGGTGAAGACGCCCGCCTGTACGACACCGTTAAAGCGGTCGGCATGGAGCTGTGCCCTGAGCTGGGCCTGACCATTCCGGTGGGCAAGGACTCCATGTCCATGGCCACGCGCTGGAACGAAGACGGTTCGGACAAGAGCGTCACTTCGCCGCTGTCGCTGATCGTCACCGGTTTTGCGCCGGTCACCGACATCCGTCAGACCCTGACCCCGCAACTGCGCATGGACAAGGGCACCACCGACCTGATCCTGATTGACCTGGGCCGTGGCCAGAACCGCATGGGCGCCTCGATCCTGGCGCAGACCCATGGCAAGTTGGGCAAGCAGGCACCGGACGTCGATGACGCCGAAGACCTCAAAGCCTTCTTCGCCGTGATCCAGGGCCTCAACGCCGACGGCCACCTGCTGGCTTACCACGACCGTTCCGATGGTGGCTTGCTGACCAGCGTCGTGGAAATGGCCTTCGCCGGTCACTGCGGCCTGAACATCGTGCTCGACAGCGTTGCCGAGGATGCGTCCGAAATCAACGGCATCCTGTTCAACGAAGAGTTGGGCGCGGTGATCCAGGTTCGCCAGGACGCAACGCCAGACGTACTCGCACAATTCAGCGCCGCTGGCCTGGGCGACTGCGTGGCGGTGATCGGCCAGCCGATCAACAACGGCCAGATCGACATCGTCTTCAACGGCGACACCGTGTTCGAAGGTCAGCGCCGCCTGCTGCAACGCCAGTGGGCTGAAACCAGCTACCAGATCCAACGCCTGCGTGATAACGCCGACTGCGCCGAGCAGGAATTCGACGTAATCCTGGAAGAAGACAACCCGGGCCTGAGCACCAAGCTCAGCTTCGACGTCAACCAGGACATTGCCGCGCCTTACATCAAGAAAGGCATCCGCCCACAAGTTGCCGTGCTGCGTGAGCAGGGCGTCAACGGCCAGGTGGAAATGGCGGCCGCGTTCGACCGCGCCGGTTTCAATGCGATCGACGTGCACATGAGCGACATCCTCGCCGGTCGCGTTGACCTCAACGAATTCAAAGGCCTGGTGGCCTGCGGTGGTTTCTCCTACGGCGACGTGCTGGGTGCCGGTGAAGGCTGGGCCAAATCGGCCTTGTTCAACAGCCGTGCCCGCGACGCGTTCCAAGGGTTCTTCGAGCGCAACGACAGCTTCACCCTGGGTGTGTGCAACGGTTGCCAGATGATGTCCAACCTCAGCGAACTGATCCCGGGCAGCGAGTTCTGGCCGCACTTTGTGCGCAACCGTTCCGAGCAGTTCGAGGCCCGTGTCGCCATGGTGCAGGTGCAGGAGTCCAACTCGATCTTCCTGCAAGGCATGGCCGGTTCGCGCATGCCAATCGCCATCGCCCACGGTGAAGGCCATGCCGAGTTCGCCAGCGAAGAAGCGTTGCTGGAAGCCGACCTGTCCGGTTGCGTGGCCATGCGTTTTGTCGACAACCACGGCAAAGTCACCGAGACCTACCCGGCCAACCCGAACGGCTCGCCGCGCGGGATCACTGGCCTTACCAGCCGCGACGGCCGCGTGACCATCATGATGCCGCACCCGGAGCGCGTGTTCCGCGCCGTGCAGAACTCGTGGCGCCCGGAAGAGTGGAACGAAGACGGCGCGTGGATGCGCATGTTCCGTAACGCTCGCGTGTGGGTGAACTAAGACGGTGTACAAGCTCGCCTTCTTTGTGCCCGCAAGCCACGTGGAGACGGTGAAAACCGCCGTCTTCGCAGCCGGCGGCGGGCGTATCGGCAACTACGACAGCTGCGCCTGGCAAGTGCTGGGTCAAGGCCAATTCCGCGCGTTGGACGGCAGCCAGCCGTTTCTCGGGCAGATTGGCCAGGTTGAAGTGGTTGAGGAATGGAAGGTTGAGCTGGTGGTGGCGGATGAATTGATCGTGGCTGTCGTGGCTGCGCTCAAACTGAGCCACCCGTACGAGACACCGGCGTATGAGGTGTGGCAGTTGGCGGATTTCTGATTCGCACGCTGCAAAAACAAGAAACCCGCTGGGCCCGTTTGGTCAGCGGGTTTTTTGTTGCCTGTCAGTGCCTCATCGCCGGCAAGCCGGCTCCTACAGAGGGACGCGATCAACTGTAGGAGCCGGCTTGCCGGCGATGGCATCCATACAGGCGCTTCGGACCTTTCCGACAAACCATTCAGGTTGTCCCTCGGAACCTGCCTTCCTAGCCTTCCCGCTTCGAATTCTCTCGGCGATGGAATGATATGAATCTGACATCCAGAACCGATATGCGGCTGTTGCAGGGCGTGATGTATCGCATCACAATCGCGCCATGATTATTAGCTGGAAGCATAAAGGCCTTCGTGTTTTTTATGAGACTGGCTCTACAAAAGGGATTTGGGCCAACCATGCAAATCGCCTGCGCCGTGTTCTGCTGATTTTAAACAGCGCGAGTCATTGGAGCGATCTAGAGCTGCCAGGTTGGCACTTCCATCGCTTGAAGGGAGACCTGGTTGACTACTGGTCAGTGAGCATCAGTGGTAACTGGCGCATCATTTTTCGCATGTATGACGATCAAGTCGAGCTGGTCGACTATCTGGATTACCACTGAGAAGGGGTCTGTTTATGGATATGCACAATCCTCCTCACCCAGGGGAAATACTGCTTGAGGATGTTATTCCCGGGCTGGGAATGACGATCACTGAAGTGGCGCGGCGTTTGGGTTTTGCCAGGGAGACGTTTTCAAGAATTCTCCACGGGCATGCGCCGGTCAGCCCTGATCTGGCTGTACGGCTTGAGCGTGCTGGCATCAGCAAGGCCCGGATGTGGCTCTCCATGCAGAGCAGCTATGACCTTTGGCAGGCAGAGCATCGAGAGCAGCCTGTGATTGAGCGGTTTGCTCGGGTTGAATAAGTGCGATTAAAGCGCCCGGCTTAGGCCGGGTTTTTGTTGTCTGCGATATCTCCAAGTCTCGGAGATTTCCGACAAGCCTTTCAGGTTGTCCCTCGGAACTGGCGTCACTAGTCTTCCCGGGTCGCCATCTATGTGGTGACCGGGACTGCAAGCCTGAAATTCTCACCAGGAGCCTTTTCCGCATGGAGTTTTACGATGATCCACGAAAACGTATGACCTTAATCAAGTACCTCTGAAACCATGTCCCAGATGACAGGCGACCAGTCAGTTAAGGCCAATCGCAGGCAAGCCAGCTCCCACATTTTGAATGTATTCACAGGTCAAAAGTGGGAGCTGGCTTGCCTGCGATGGGAGCAGCTCAGACAGGGATGATTTAAACCCTGGCCCCGACCTCACGGCCGCTGACCAACCGCTCCATAGCCTCACCCAACCCGGATGCCTTGTCACCAATCAACAAGTGCCAAACACCGCTATCCAGTTGACTCACACCTTGGCAACCCAGCGCAGTCAGGTCCGCTTCCGACAACACCGAATCATCCCCCAACTCCACCCGCAACCGAGTCATCGCCACGGCTTCCAGTTGCCGCACATTTCCCCGGCCACCCAAGGCGCTCAGCCATTTCTCGGCTTCCTGCACATTCACTGCAACCGGCTTATCCACAGGCGCAACGGCGACAGGCGCACTGGCAACAAACGACGGCATGGCCAAGCGAATCTCATCAGCAATGCTATCGGCCATCGGCCCCACCACCACCTGCAAACTCCCGCCATTCCCCGGCCGAACCACGGCCATGGCGCCCAGTGCTTTCAACTCGGCATCCACTGCTTTGTTGCGGTCCACCATGTCCAAGCGCAGGCGTGTGGTGCAGGCACCGACGCTCAGTAGATTCTCTGCGCCACCCAGGGCCTGGATGTAGGCCGTGGCGCGCTGGTTATCACTCATGGCCTCAGCCTGCACCACCTGGAGATCTTCCCGCCCCGGCGTCTTCAGGTTGAAGCGGCGAATGCAGTAGTTGAACACGCTGTAGTAGACCACCGCGTACGCCAGGCCCACCGGGAACACCAGCCAGCCATTGGTGGACTTGCCCCAGCCCAGCACCATGTCGATAAACCCACCGGAGAAGGTAAAGCCCAGGTGAATGTTCAGCATGTTGGTGACGGCCATCGACAGGCCGGTCAGCACCGCGTGGATCAGGTACAAAAACGGCGCGAGGAACATGAACGCGAATTCAATCGGCTCGGTCACCCCGGTCAAAAACGAGGTCAACGCCATCGACAGGAAAATCCCGCCCATCACTTTACGGCGCTCCGGCAGCGCATTGCGATACATCGCCAAACACGCGGCCGGCAGGCCGAACAGCATCACCGGGAACATGCCGGTCATGAACTGGCCGCCTTTCGGGTCGCCAGCGAAGTAGCGGGTCAGGTCACCTGTCAACACCGCGCCAGTCACCGGGTCGGTGAAGCTGCCGAACACAAACCAGGCCATGTTGTTGAGGATGTGGTGCAGCCCGGTGACGATCAGCAGGCGGTTGAACACGCCAAACACAAAGGCGCCAAAGCTGCCGCTTTCCATCAGCAGCACGCCGAAGCTGTTGATGCCGTGCTGGATCGGCGGCCAGATCAGGCCGAAGATCACACCCAAGGCGACCGCCGAGAAACCGGTGACAATCGGCACAAACCGCCGCCCGCCGAAGAAGGCCAGGTACTCCGGCAGCTTGATGTCCTTGAAGCGGTTGTACAGCCCGCCCGCCATCAGGCCGCTGGCGATACCGGCGAGCATGCCCATGTTGATGGTGCTGTCCATCACCTTGAGGGTGGAGACCATCACCAGGTAACCAATCGCCCCGGCCAGGCCTGCGGTGCCGTTATTGTCGCGGGCAAAACCCACGGCAATGCCGATGGCGAAGATCAGCGCCAGGTTGGCGAAGATTGCTTGCCCCGCGTCGTGCATCACCGCGATGTTCAGCAGATCAGTGTCGCCCAGGCGCAGCAGGAGGCCGGCGATCGGCAGGATCGCGATCGGCAGCATCAGTGCACGGCCCAGGCGTTGCAGGCCTTCGATGAAATGTTGGTACATGGCGAGTCTCCCTTTTCTTGTTGTTGTCAGCTCAGCGGCCAGTGGTGTTGACAGGCTTGGCGAACGGCCTTGGCGCTGCTCAGGTCGAGCAGGCCTTGGCTCAGTTGCCGGCATTGCGCCGCGTCCAAGTGGCGGATGCGGTCCTTGATTTCTCCGATCTGTGGCGGGCTCACCGACAGCTCGCTGACGCCCAGGCCCACCAGTACCGGCGTGGCCAACGGGTCGGAGGCGAGGGCTCCACACACGCCGACCCAACGCCCGTGTTTCGCAGCGCCGGCGCAGGTCTGGGCGATCAGTCGCAGCAGTGCCGGGTGCAGGGCGTCGACCCGCGCGGCGAGGCCGGCGTGGTCGCGGTCCATGGCCAGGGTGTACTGGGACAGGTCATTGGTGCCGATGGACAGGAAGTCCGCATGCTTGGCCAACTGTTCAGCCATCAGCGCGGCGGCAGGCACTTCGATCATCACCCCCAGTTCGGGGCGCAAGGTCAGTTCCAGCTCGGCGCACAGTTCATCCAGGCGCAGGCGGATCTGCAGCAACTCATCCACCTCACTGACCATCGGCAACAGGATGCGGCAGCGCTCCAGCGGGCTGACTTGCAGCAGCGCACGCAGTTGCTGGTCGAGCAGTTCGGGGCGCACCTGGGCCATGCGAATGCCACGCAAGCCGAGCACCGGGTTGGCCTCGACGGGCAGCGGCAGGTAATCAAGCTGTTTGTCGCCACCCACGTCGATGGTGCGGATGATCACCGACTTGTCGCCCATCGCATCCAGCACGGCTTGATAGGCCTGGCGCTGCTCTTGTTCATCCGGCGCGGTACGGCGGTCGACAAACAGGAATTCGGTGCGCAGCAGGCCGACGCCATCGGCGCCGTTTTCAAAGGCCACTCGGGCTTCGGCGCTGGAGGCGACATTCGCAGCGATTTCGATGGTCACGCCATCGGTGGTGCGCGCCGGCTGTTGGGCCTGGGCATGTTGCTGTTGGCGGCGCAGTGTCTGTGCATCACGAATCCGGTGCACCTCGGCGTGACGCGCCTCGCTAGGGGCCAGTTCCAAACGGCCGTTGGCGGCGTCGAGCACCACGCGTTGGCCTTGGGGCACGTCAAGCACTTCGGCGCCCAGCGCGACCACACACGGCAGGCCTTTGCCACGGGCCAAAATAGCCACGTGAGACGTGGCGCCGCCTTCGGCCATGCAGATACCGACGGCCTGCTGCGCACTCAGTTGCAACAGGTCGGACGGGGTCAGTTCATGGGCACTGACAATTGCGCCGGCTGGCAACTCGAAATGCCAGGCTTCCCCGAGCAGTACGCGCAGTACCCGTTGTTGCAGGTCGCGCAGGTCGTTGGCGCGCTCGGCAAACAGTGGTTTGCCCAGGGCCAGCAATACCGCGCACTGCGCCTGGATGGCATCGCGCCAGGCGTGCGTCGCTGCGCTGCCTTGTTCGATGGAACCGGTCGCGGCTTCCAGCAGGTTAGGGTCTTCCAGCAGGGCAAGGTGGGCGGCGAAGATGTCCTCTTCCTCGATGTTCTTGCGCTGGCGAGCGTGGTCCAGGGTCTTGCGGATCTCGCTGCGCACTTGCTCCAGCGCGGTGTCCAGGCGTTGCAGTTGTTCGTCGGCGGCGTGGTTGCCGGCGTCGGCTGGCAGTTCAATGCCGGTCAGGCGGAACAGCGGCCCGCAGACCAATCCCGGTGCGGCGCATACGCCTTGCAACACGCCAACTTCGGTACTGGCCTTGCGCGGCGCAACGGCGGTGACGGGGGCGTGGTGTTCTTCCTGGATGGCGGCGGACAAGGCGGCCACCAACGCCTGCACGGCGGCGTCGGCGTCTTTGCCGCGGCAGGTCACGCGCACCTCATCGCCTTCGCCAATCCCCAGGCCCATCAAGCCGATCAGGCTGTCGCACGAGGCGGATTTGTCACCGTAGTGCAACCACGCCTGGCTGCTGAAATCCTGGGCGGCCTTGCGCACCAAGGCGGCCGGGCGTGCATGCAAACCGCCACGGTGAGTGATGCGCACACGGGCGCTGGCTTCCGCGACCGAGTTATCCACAGTTGTCTGGGCTTGCGCCGTCGAACGCGTCACGATCTGCAACAACGGCTCGCCGACCTTGACGCTGTTCCCGGCCACCGGCCGCAGCTCAAACCGTTCGCCATTGGTCAGGATGATCAGGCTGACCAGGCTCTTGCACTGGCGCGCAATGCGGTCCAGGTCAAACTGCACCAGGGCCTGGCCCTTGCTCACCCGGGCGCCGTCCTTGACCAGCAAGGCAAAGCCTTCGCCATTGAGTTCAACCGTGTCGATGCCCACATGCATCAGCACTTCGGCACCGTTCTCGGCGCGGATCGTCAGCGCATGGCCGGTACGTGCGACGTGGATGATCACGCCGTCGCAGGGCGCGTGCAGGCAATCGTTCAGCGGGTCGATGGCAATGCCGTCGCCCATGGCACCACTGGCGAACACTTCATCGGGAACGTTGCCCAGGGTCAGCAGCGGCCCGCTTAACGGGGCGCTGAGGGTCAATGCATTATTGTTGTTGGACATGGGCACGGTACTCATCAGGAAAACACAGCAATCGACTCAGTGAGTGCGGGTGACTTTGCTCAGGTGGCGCGGTTGGTCCGGGTCCATGCCCCGAGCGTGCGCCAAACCGGCGGCCATCACGTAGAAGCTCTGGATCGCCAGGATCGGGTCCAGGCTCGGGTGTTCGGCGCGGCTCAAGGTCAGGTCGCGTTCGGCGATGTCGTCGGGTGCGGCCAGCAAGACGCGGGCGCCGCGTTGGCGCATGTCGGCCGCCAGGCTCAACAGGCCGGCCTGCTCGGCGCCGCGTGGGGCGAACACCAGCAGCGGGTAGTTCTTGTCGATCAAGGCCATGGGGCCATGACGCACTTCGGCGCTGCTGAAGGCTTCGGCCTGGATCGCCGAGGTTTCCTTGAGCTTGAGCGCGGCTTCCTGGGCGATGGCAAACCCGGCGCCACGGCCGATCACCATCAGTTGCTGGCAACCGCGCAAGGCTTCGATGGCACTGCTCCAATCCTGTTTGGCGGCGGCGCGCAGGTCATCGGGCAGGGCGTGGCAGGCTTGCAGCAACTCGGCTTCCTGATTCCAGTGGCCGATCAATTGCGCGCTGGCGCTGAGGGTGGCAATAAAGCTCTTGGTGGCCGCGACGCTTTGTTCCGGCCCGGCGCACAGCGGCACATGGAATTCGCAGGCGGCTTCCAGCGGCGAGTCTTCGGCGTTGACCATAGAAATGCTCAGCGCGCCACGTTTGCGCAGCAGGCGCAGGCTGTTGACCAGGTCCGGGCTTTGCCCCGATTGCGAAAAACCGAACGCCACCTGGCCGCTGACTTTCAACGGCGCTTGCAGCAAGGTCACCACCGACATCGGCAACGACGCCACCGGCACACCCACATGCTGCATGGTCAGGTAGGCAAAATAGCTGGCAGCATGGTCGGAGCTGCCACGGGCGATGGTCATCGCCACTTGCGGCGGCTGGCGGCGCAGGCGGCCGGCGACCTCTTCCAGCAACGGGTCCAGGCGTTGCAGTTGGGCGGCGACGGCGTCGCAGGAGGCCAGGGCCTCTTCAAGCATTTTTGAAGTCAATGGTTTCTCCTTCGACCATTACGTCGGTGAGTGTCAGGGAGCGGTCCAGGCGTACGCAGTCGGCAAAACTGCCCGGTTGCAGGCGGCCGCGTTCTTCCAAGCCCAGGTAGTCCGCAGGAAACTGCGACAGGCGTTGTGAGGCTTCGCTGATGGGCAGGCCGATCTTCACCAGGTTGCGCAGCGCCTGGTCCATGGTCAGCGTGCTGCCGGCCAGGGTGCCGTCGGCCAGGCGTACGCCGCCCAGGCATTTGGTCACGGTGTGGCTGCCCAACTTGTATTCACCGTCGGGCATGCCGGCGGCGGCGGTGGAGTCGGTGACGCAGTACAGACAAGGAATCGAGCGCAAGGCCACGCGCATCGCACCGGGGTGCACGTGCAGCAAGTCGGGGATCAATTCCGCGTATTTGGCATGGGCCAACGCCGCGCCGACGATGCCGGGTTCGCGGTGATGCAGCGGGCTCATGGCGTTGTACAAATGGGTGAAACTGGTGGCCCCGGCGGCCATCGCGGCGACCCCTTCTTCATAGCTGCCAAGGGTGTGGCCGATCTGCATGCGCACGCCGCGTTCGCTGAGGGCGCGGATCAGGGCGCCATGGCCGGCGATTTCCGGCGCGATGGTAATGACGCGGATCGGCGCCAGGCGCAGGTAGGCTTCTACTTCTGCCATCAACGCGGTGTGGGCGAAGTTGGGTTGGGCGCCGAGCTTGCCTGGGTTGATGTAAGGGCCTTCCAGGTGCACGCCGAGTACGCGGGCGCTGCCGGCAGGACGCTGTTCGCAGAAGGTGCCGAGCTGGCCGAGCACGCGGGAAATTTCCTCCACCGGCGCGGTCATGGTGGTGGCCAGCAGGGAGGTGGTACCAAAGCGCACGTGGGTGCGGGTGATGGTCTCGAACGCTTCACGGCCTTCCATGATGTCGGCGCCACCGCCGCCGTGTACGTGCAGGTCGATGAAGCCGGGCAGCAAATAAGGCAGGTCATTGTCAGCCGGGTCGCAAGGCGTGCCTTCGACGGCGATGACCTTGCCGTGCGCGTGCACCAGGCGGCCGCGAATCCAGCCGCTGGGCGTGAGGATGTTGTCTTCGGACATGGGCAGTTCTCTAAATTCGCAGTTCAGCGGAATAGTCGTGACGGCGCAGCTCTGCGACGAAGTCGTAGTAGTCGTTGCGGCAGTAGGTGTCGGTGATTTCAATCGGCGTGTTGTCGGCGGTGTAGCCGACCCGCGTCATCAGCAGCATCGCGGTGCCGGGGGCGATGCCCACCAGGCGCGCGAACTCGTCCGAGGCGTTGATCGCCTGCACATGCTGCAGGGCGCGGACGATAGGCTTGCCGATGCTTTCAAAGTATTCGTACAGCGAACTGCCCAAGGCCTGGGGTTGCGGCAGCACCGAGGCGGGGACCACGGTCATTTCAATCGCCATCACCGTGTCGTCGGCTTTGCGCAGGCGCTTGAGCCGGGCCACTTTGTCGCTGGTGGACAGGCACAGGCGGATCAGTTCTTCGTGGGTCGGTGGGGTGATGTCACGCTCCAGCCACAGGGAACTGGGCACGAAACCCTTGAGGCGCAACATCTCGCTGAAGCCCGACAGGCGCGACAACGGTTGTTCCAGGCGTGGCGTGATAAAGGTGCCCGAGCCTTGGCTGCGACGGATCAAGCCTTGGTCGAACAACACTTCCAGTGCTTTGCGGGCGGTGACCCGGGAAATGCTCAATTGCTCGCTGAGCGCGCGTTCCGACGGTAGCGCCTGCTCGGACGTCCACTGGCCGGCGTGGATCGCCGCTTCCAGTTTGCGCGCCAATTGCAAGTACAGCGGCGTGGATTGTTTGTCGTCAGGGCGCAAGGCCAGTATCGGGTTCATCGTTCAGGTTTCCGATGCGGTTATTGGAGTGTTGTCGCCCGGTATGGGCCGGAAATTAATACCACTTAAATACCATGTCAATGCAGCCAAAACGGTGCAAATAGCCGTTTCAGGGCGCTGTAATGGGGCCTGGTATCAAGTGGTATTAGAGAGGTCTTTATTGCGCGCAGAACAGCGCAGCCCGGCGCGGTGAACTGGTATTCACCGGCAGGCGCTGCACACGGCAGGAATTTTTTTTGGATTATTTTACGAACGGTCGAGGATTACGGACGAATCTCGATCATGGTGCCGTCCTTGACCAGGTTCCAGACTTCGCGCATGTCGACGTTGCGCATGCCGATGCAACCGTCGGTCCAGTCCAGGGTGTGGAACCACTGCTCCGGGTAGTCTTCGGTGTCGGGGGTGCCATGGATCATGATCATGCTGCCCGGCTTCACGCCTTCGCGGCGGGCGCGGGCGGCGTCGCTGATATTGGGGTAGGAGATGTGCATGGCCAAGTTGAAGCGGTCGCTGGTCTTGCGCCAGTCGATCCAGTAGAAGCCTTCTGGCGTGCGGCGATCACCTTCGATCAGCTTGGCGCCCTTGGGGTTCTTGCCCAGGGAGATGCGATAGGTCTTGAGGGGCTTGCCGTCGTTGATCAGTTGTAGCTGACGGGCGGACTTGAGCACCAGGATTTTCTCGACGGGTTTGCCGCCGATGATTTCCACCGTGGAGGCGCAAGACAGGGTAGCGAACGACAAGCAGATAAGAGCAAGCAACCAACGCATTAAAACGGTATCCCTGTGTGCCGGGTTTTTATTGGGTGGGCTTGCCCATGGGGGGGACGGCTTCGCTGCGCACGGGGTACGCCTGCTGCCGACGGTCGGCGAAAAAGTATTCTAAGGTACGCCCGACCGTGCGGAAAGCCAGCTCTGACCAAGGGATGTCGGCTTCGTCAAAAAGCTTCACTTCCAGGCTTTCGGGGCCTGCGGCAAAGTCGAGGTCGACCAGTTCGGCGCGGTAGAAGATATGCACCTGGCTGATGTGCGGTACGTCGATCAAGGTGTAGATGCTCAGGTTGCGCACGCGGGCGCAGGCTTCTTCCAGGGTTTCGCGGGCGGCGGCCTGTTCCACGGTCTCGCCGTTTTCCATGAAGCCTGCGGGCAGGGTCCAGTAACCCAGGCGCGGTTCGATGGCGCGGCGGCACAGCAGCACTTTGTCGCCCCACACCGGTACGGTGCCGGCGACGATATTGGGGTTCTGGTAGTGGATGGTCGAGCAGTGATCACACACGTAGCGCAGGCGGCCGTCGCCTTCGGGAATGCGCTGGGTAACCGGTTTACCGCACTGGCTGCAGAAGTTCATGCTGGGGTTCCTGGAGAGTGGGCCTATCTTGGCTTGGCGGGCAGGGCCCTGCAAGTTGTCGTTTCGCGACACGGCCAAGGTTTTGGGGTTGGGCACCCGCACGCTTTGGTGCATGATGCAAGGTAGCCAACAGACCGAGATGACTCATGCTGGACGAGCTACTTCGCCGGGTAAGCAATCACACCCCCCATACACTGGAGACTGACGGGCGTTTCCCCGAGGCCGCCGTGCTGGTGCCGATTACCCGCAGTGACGAACCTGAGCTGATCCTGACCCTGCGCGCCAGTGGCCTGTCGACCCATGGTGGCGAAGTGGCGTTCCCGGGCGGGCGACGTGACCCCGAAGACCCGGACCTGATCTTCACCGCGCTGCGCGAAGCCGAAGAAGAAATCGGCCTGCCTCCCGGGCTGGTCGAGGTGATCGGCCCCTTGAGCCCGCTGATCTCCCTGCACGGTATCCGCGTGACGCCGTATGTGGGCGTGATCCCCGATTATGTCGAATATCTGGCCAACGATGCAGAAATCGCGGCTGTTTTCAGCGTGCCATTGGATTTTTTCCGCCAGGACCCGCGCGAACATACCCACCGGATCGATTACCAGGGCCGCAGTTGGTACGTGCCCAGCTATCGGTTCGGCGAATACAAGATCTGGGGCCTGACGGCAATCATGATCGTCGAGCTGATCAACCTGCTCTATGACGATGCCAAGATCAGCCTGCACCAGCCGCCCAAGAGCTTCATCAATATCTAAGCCATCGCTTGAATGGCCAGCCGTGAGGAAAAACCATGAAATACCGCCTGGGCGACGCCCGCGTCGAGACTCATCCACAGAGCTGGGTGGCTCCCAATGCCACGCTGGTGGGCAAGGTCAAGCTGGAGGAGGGAGCCAACGTCTGGTTCAACGCGGTATTGCGTGGCGATAACGAACTGATCCTGATCGGCAAAAACAGCAACGTGCAGGATGGCAGCGTGATGCACACCGACATGGGCTACCCGCTGACCCTGGGCACCGGCGTGACCATCGGCCATAACGCGATGCTGCACGGTTGCACCGTCGACGACTACAGCCTGATCGGCATCAACGCGGTGATCCTCAACGGCGCCAAGATCGGCAAGCACTGCATCATCGGCGCCAATTCGCTGATCGGCGAAGGCAAGGAAATCCCTGACGGTTCGTTGGTGATGGGCTCGCCGGGCAAAGTGGTGCGTGAGCTGACCGATGCGCAAAAACGCATGCTGGAAGCGAGTGCCGCGCACTATGTGCATAACTCCCAGCGCTATGCGCGCGACCTGGCTGAGCAGGAAGAATGAACCCGATTGAACGCCCCGTCGCGTCGCCGTGCGTGAGCATTTGCGCCTTGGATGACGACGACATTTGCACCGGCTGCCAGCGCACGGTGGATGAGATCACGCGCTGGAGCCGCATGGACAATGCCGAGCGCCGGGTGGTGTTGGGGTTGTGTCATGAGCGGGCGAAGGCCAGTGGGTTGGTGTGGATGATTCCTGGGAAATCGGGCGCCTGATAGATCGCTATCGCAGGCAAGCCAGCTCCCACATTGAAGGTATTCACAATTCAAACTGTGGGAGCTGGCTTGCCTGCGATAGGGCCCGTCCAGACGACATATTTCCAAATGTGAAGTACCCTGTGCCCCTTGTCCACAGGCCCACACTCCCATGCTCTTCCTGATCGCCTACATCAGCAGCGTCGTGCTGATCAACTTCGCCTTCTCCACCGCCCCGCACCTGGACGTCATCTGGTCCGCCTGGGGTGGCCTGGTCTTCATCCTGCGCGACATGGTGCAAACCCGCTTCGGCCACGGCGCAATCGTCGCGATGCTGGCGGCGCTGGTGCTGTCGTACGTCACCTCCGACCCGGCCATTGCCTTGGCCAGCGCCACGGCCTTCGCGGTGTCCGAGTGCATTGACTGGCTGGTGTTCAGCATCACCAAGCGCCCGCTCCACGACCGCCTGTGGATAAGTTCGGCGCTGAGCATTCCCCTCGACACCTTTATCTTCTTCGGCCTGATCGGCGCGCTGACGCCTGCGGTGGCCGGCACTGCATTGGTGTCCAAATTCGCCGGAGTCACGGTGGTGTGGCTGGTCATGGCCTGGCGTATCCGCAAGCGAGCCGTCGCCAACTGAGGCCAATTTTTACAGTTCATGTAAAATGCCGGCCTTTCTCCACATGATCCGCTCCCCTGAGGACCTGAGATGACCCGAATCGGAACTCCATTGTCGCCAACCGCGACCCGCGTTTTGCTGTGTGGCTGCGGTGAGCTGGGCAAGGAAGTGGTAATCGAACTGCAACGCCTGGGCGTTGAAGTGATTGCCGTGGATCGCTACGCCAACGCGCCGGCCATGCAGGTGGCGCACCGTAGCCACGTGATCAACATGCTCGACGGCGCCGCCCTGCGTGCGGTGATCGAAGCCGAGAAACCGCACTTTATCGTGCCGGAAATCGAAGCCATCGCCACCGCCACCCTGGTGGAACTGGAAGCCGAAGGCTTCACCGTGATCCCGACCGCCCGCGCTACTTCGCTGACCATGAACCGCGAAGGCATCCGTCGCTTGGCCGCCGAAGAGCTGGACCTGCCGACGTCGCCGTACCACTTCGCCGACACCTTCGAAGACTACAGCAAGGCCGTGCAGGACCTGGGCTTCCCGTGTGTGGTCAAGCCGGTGATGAGCTCGTCGGGCAAGGGCCAGAGCCTGCTGCGCAGCGCCGATGATGTGCAGAAAGCCTGGGATTACGCTCAGGAAGGTGGCCGTGCCGGTAAGGGCCGGGTGATCATCGAAGGCTTTATCGACTTCGACTACGAAATCACCCTGCTGACCGTGCGCCATATTGGCGGCACCACCTTCTGCGCGCCGGTGGGTCACCGTCAGGAGAAGGGCGACTACCAGGAATCCTGGCAGCCTCAGGCCATGAGCCCGATTGCCCTGGCTGAGTCCGAGCGCGTTGCCAAGGCGGTGACCGAAGCCTTGGGCGGCCGTGGCCTGTTTGGCGTGGAGCTGTTCATCAAGGGTGACCAGGTGTGGTTCAGCGAAGTGTCGCCGCGTCCGCATGACACCGGCTTGGTGACCCTGATTTCCCAGGACCTGTCGCAGTTCGCCCTGCACGCGCGCGCCATCCTCGGCTTGCCGATCCCATTGATCCGTCAGTTCGGGCCTTCGGCCTCGGCGGTGATTCTGGTGGAAGGGCAGTCGACCCAGACGGCGTTCGCCAACCTGGGTGCAGCCTTGAGCGAGCCGGACACGGCGTTGCGCCTGTTTGGCAAGCCGGAAGTGAATGGTCAGCGCCGCATGGGTGTGGCGTTGGCGCGGGATGAGTCGATTGAAGCGGCTCGTGCCAAGGCGACCCGTGCTTCGAAGGCTGTTGTAGTAGAGCTGTAACCGCGGCGCGTCTATCGCAGGCAAGCCAGCTCCCACATTTGAAGGTATTCACAATTCAACCTGTAGGAGCCGGCTTGCCGGCGATTCGATCTATCAGGCGACTCGATTCAAATCGTTGTTACGCGTTTCTTTCAGGCACAGCACCGCAATCAAGCTGAGCAACGCTGCCGCCGACACATACCCACCGACATAACTCAGCCCACCCATCGCCACCAGCTTGGTCGCGAAGAACGGTGCCGCCGACGCGCCCACAATCCCACCCAGGTTATATGCCGCCGATGCGCCGGTATAACGCACGCGGGTCGGGAACAATTCCGGCAGCATCGCGCCCATTGGCGCGAAGGTCACGCCCATCAGGAACAGCTCCAACGCCAGGAACAGCGCAACTGCCCAAGTAGTGCCGTGGGTCAGCAACGGCTCCATGGTAAAGCCCGACAGAATCGCCAGGACCGCCCCTACGATCAGCACCGGCTTGCGCCCGTAGCGATCACTGGCCATGGCGGCAAGTGGTGTCGCCAGGCCCATGAACAGCACGGCAAAGCACAGCAGGCCGAGGAAGGTTTCGCGGCTGTAGCCCAGCGTCGACACGCCGTAGCTCAGTGAAAACGCGGTGGTGATGTAGAACAGCGCGTAGCACACCACCATCGATGCTGCGCCCAGCAAGACCGGCAGCCAATGCTGGCTGAACAGTTCCACCAGCGGCACCTTCACCGGGGCTTCTTTGGCGACAGCATTGGCGAACACCGGGGTCTCATGCAGTTTCAGGCGTGCATACAGGCCAACCATCACCAAGGCTGCGCTGAGGATGAACGGGATACGCCAGCCCCAGCTGCGGAACTGCTCATCGCTCAGGCTCATGGCCAGGATCAGGAACAGGCCGTTGGCCGCCAGGAACCCAATCGATGGGCCCAATTGCGGGAACATGCCGAACCAGGCGCGTTTGCCCTTTGGCGCGTTCTCGGTGGCCAGCAGCGCAGCGCCGCCCCATTCCCCGCCAAGGCCCAGGCCCTGGCCGAAGCGCAGCACACACAACAGGATCGGCGCCCAGGCCCCAATGCTGTCATAGCCGGGCAGTAAACCGATCAGCGTTGTACACACGCCCATCAGCAGCAAGGAAGCCACCAGCGTGGATTTACGCCCGATGCGGTCGCCGAAGTGACCGAACAGCGCCGAGCCCAGCGGGCGGGCGATAAAGGCGATGCCGAAGGTCAGGAACGACGCGAGCATCTGCGCCGTGCCGGACGTCTGTGGGAAGAACACCGGGCCGATCACCAGCGCGGCGGCGGTGGCGTAGATATAGAAGTCGTAGAACTCGATGGCGGTGCCGACGATGCTCGCCGTGGCGACCCGTGCGGTCGAGTTGGTCGGGGCGGCGGTCGCAGCCTCGTTATAGGTGGTGCTCATGCGGGTATCCCTGATGGTCAGTGCGCGTTAGGACGCGGATTGTTATTGGTCGAACACCCATGGATCAGGGTTGTGCGCGGGGCGGCTCGGGATGGGAGCAAACACCGGTCAGACACGGTAAAACGGTGCCTGGACACGCTGGGTGCGGGTAGCACGCGGTCGGGCGGGGCTCTGGTAAGCCGCAGCGATTATAGGAAGGGGTTTGCGGATCCAACAAGGGGCTGGCTGCGGATCTTTGTAAGAGCCGGCTTGTGTGGGAGCCGGGCTCGCCCGCGATGCAGGCGACTCGGTTGATGAGTTGCACCGAGGCGATGCTATCGCAGGCAAGCCAGCTCCCACACAAGCTAGCGCCTACAGAGGGGTCAGGCGGCGACGGGCATTCGGCTGGTGTGCCAGATCAGCACTTTGCTCACCCGGTTGTCCTCGGTTTCGAGGATTTCCAGGCGGTAGCGGCCGATTTTCAGGCACACCGCACAGTCGGGAATGGTCTCCAGTGCTTCGGTGACCAGGCCGTTGAGGGTCTTGGGGCCGTCGCTGGGCAGGTGCCAGCCCAGACTTTTGTTCAGCTCGCGGATCGAAGCGGCGCCGTCGATGATGTAGCGGCCGTCGGGTTGCGCTTCGATGTGCGGGTTGTCTGCACTCTGCTCGCTTTCGAATTCGCCGACGATTTCTTCGAGGATGTCTTCCAGGGTGACGATGCCCAGCACTTCGCCGTATTCGTCCACCACCATGCCCAGGCGCCGCTGCTGCTTGTGGAAGTTGAGTAGTTGCAACTGCAGCGGCGTGCTTTCCGGCACGAAGTAGGGCTCGTGGCAGGCCGCAAGCAATGCTTCTTTGGTCAGGCTGGCATCCGGCAGCAGGTGCTGGATCTGCCGGGTGTTGAGCACTGCTTCGACCTGGTTGATATCGCTGTGGAACACCGGCAGGCGCGTGCGCTGGGACGTGCGCAGTTGTTCGATGATTTCCTCGACCGAATCGTCCAGGTTGATGCCGTCCACTTCGCTGCGCGGCACGAGGATGTCATTGACGGTGATGTTGTCCAGGGCATGGATACCGGGCATGCCAGGAGTGCGGCCTGCATCGGCCTCGGGTTCCGGCTCGTCGTCATGCTCGGGCAGCGGCTCGTCGCTCTTTTTCACCACGCCGGAGGTGCGCGTGAACGGGCGCAGCAACAGCAGGCTGGTGCCATTGAGCAGCCAGGCCAAGGGGTAGAGGATTTTCAGCGGCACGCCCAGCAGCGTATTGCCGAAACCCAGCACGGCTTGCGGGTGGCGAGTAGCCAGGGTGCGGGGCAGGTAGTCGGCCAGGATCAGCAGGATCGCGCAGGAGATCAGCCAGCCGAGCCACGGGCCGTTCTGGGCCCAGGCGTAGATGGCCAGCAGAGTGCAGAGAATCACCACGGCGGCGCGGCACAGGCTGTTGCACAAGATCAGGCTGTTGCGCGGAAAGCTCAGGCGTGCGGCTGCCTTGTCGCCCTGGCGTGTACCGGGGCGCAGGGCCAGCAGGTGCTGCTGTGCGGCTTCGATGGCAGTAAACAGCGCGGCCCATAACACCAGCAAGGCAATTACGGCGAGCATCGGCCCTAGGGGCAAGTTGTCCATGATCGCTGCCCGTCAGATATGCAGGATGTATTCGCGAACCAGCTTGCTGCCGAAATAGGCCAGCATCAGCAGGCAGAAACCGGCCAGGGTCCAGCGGATCGCCTTGTGCCCACGCCAGCCGAGGCGGTTGCGGCCCCACAGCAGTACGCTGAACACCACCCAGGCCAGGCACGCCAGCAAGGTTTTGTGCACCAGGTGCTGGGCGAACAGGTTTTCGACGAACAGCCAGCCGGAGATCAGCGACAGCGACAGCAGCGTCCAGCCGGCCCACAGGAAACCGAACAGCAGGCTTTCCATGGTTTGCAGCGGTGGGAAGTTCTTGATCAGCCCGGACGGGTGTTTGTTTTTGAGCTGGTGGTCCTGCAGCAGCAGGAGCAGCGCCTGGAACACCGCGATGGTGAACATGCCGTAGGCGAGGATCGACAGCAGGATATGCGCGAGGATGCCTGGCTCTTCATCAATGACCTGCACGGTGCCGGTCGGGGTGAAATGCGCCAGCAGTACCGTCAACATGCCCAGTGGGAAAAGGAGCACCAGCAGGTTCTCGACGGGAATGCGGTAGCAGGCCAGCAGGGTCAGCGCGATGACGGCGGCAGCGATCAGGCTGGCGGCGCTGAAAAAGTCCAGGCCCAGGCCGACCGGTGTCATCAGGTGGGTGAACAGGCTCGTGGCATGGGCCAGCAGGGCGAGGACGCCAAGGCCCACCAGCAGACGTTTGTCCGCTTTGGTGCCTTGGGCCAGACGAGTGCCCTGATAGAGGGTCGCAGCGGCGTACAGAATGGCGGCGGCGAGGCTGGGTAGCAAACTGGGTGACAAGGGGACCATAAATCCTGATAGACAAGCCCGAAAGGCGCTGAGTTTGGCATACCCCTGCGTTCCACGAAAGACTCCCGGGCCAGACAGCGGGTGTGCACTGGCGCAGTCTTCGCTATAATCCGCGACCTGCCCACGCCGCAGGCTCGCCGAGCGCTGTTTTTAATAGCGATTTACCACAGCCTGGGCCGCCATTACCTCGGTCTATGAATAGGGCCTGAAAGGATCGCGCATGTTTGAAAATCTGACTGACCGTCTCTCGCAGACGCTGCGCCATGTCACCGGCAAGGCCAAGCTGACCGAGGACAATATTAAAGACACCCTGCGCGAAGTGCGCATGGCGTTGCTGGAAGCCGACGTGGCCTTGCCTGTGGTCAAGGACTTCGTCAATTCGGTCAAAGAGCGCGCGGTGGGCACCGAAGTGTCCCGCAGCCTGACCCCGGGCCAGGCCTTTGTGAAGATCGTCCAGGCCGAACTCGAAAGCCTGATGGGCGCAGCGAACGAAGACCTGAACCTCAGCGCCGTGCCACCGGCCGTCGTATTGATGGCAGGTTTGCAGGGTGCGGGTAAGACCACCACCGCCGGCAAGCTGGCGCGCTTCCTTAAAGAGCGCAAGAAGAAGTCCGTGATGGTGGTGTCGGCTGACGTCTACCGTCCGGCCGCGATCAAGCAGCTGGAAATGCTGGCAGGCGAAGTGGGCGTGACCTTCTTCCCGTCCGACCTGAGCCAGAAGCCGGTTGATATCGCCAACGCTGCTATTAAAGAAGCGAAGCTCAAGTTCATCGACGTGGTCATCGTCGATACCGCCGGTCGCCTGCACATCGACGAAGAGATGATGGGCGAGATCAAGGCGCTGCATGCCGCGATCAACCCGGTCGAGACGCTGTTCGTGGTCGACGCCATGACCGGCCAGGACGCCGCCAACACCGCCAAGGCATTCGGCGACGCACTGCCACTGACCGGTGTGATCCTCACCAAGGTCGACGGCGATGCCCGTGGCGGTGCGGCGCTGTCGGTACGTGCCATCACCGGCAAGCCAATCAAGTTCATCGGTATGGGCGAGAAGAGCGAAGCGCTCGAGCCGTTCCACCCTGAGCGTATTGCTTCGCGCATTCTTGGCATGGGCGACGTGCTCAGCCTGATCGAGCAGGCCGAAGCCACGCTCGACAAGGACAAGGCCGACAAGCTGGCCAAGAAGCTGAAGAAGGGCAAGGGCTTCGACCTCGAAGACTTCCGCGACCAGCTGCAGCAAATGAAGAACATGGGCGGCCTTGGCGGCCTGATGGACAAGCTGCCGAACATCGGCGGTGTGAACCTGGCGCAGATGGGCAATGCCCAGGGCGCGGCAGAGAAGCAGTTCAAGCAGATGGAAGCCATCATCAACTCCATGACCCCGGCCGAGCGCCGCGACCCTGAGCTGATCAGCGGTTCGCGCAAACGTCGGATCGCCATGGGCTCCGGCACCCAGGTGCAGGACATCGGCCGCTTGATCAAGCAGCACAAGCAGATGCAGAAGATGATGAAGAAATTCTCTGCCAAAGGCGGCATGGCCAAGATGATGCGCGGCATGGGCGGTATGTTGCCCGGCGGCGGCATGCCCAAGATGTAAAGAATTCGAGCGCAAGCCCGCTTGCGCTCCGACCCACAGGGATGTGGGATCTCCAGCAAACCCGCCGTTGGCGGGGGCTGACTCGCCGTTTTAACCGACGGCTCTATAGCAGATCTGAATGGCATGCCGATAGGCGCCAGAAAAAGACATTTGCAAAAGTCCGGATATTCCTTAGAATATGCGGCCTTTCGGGCACCTATGCCCGCTGTGCATTTAGATTTGCAGCACCGACTACAGGAACGATGTTCACATGCTAACAATCCGTCTTGCCCTTGGCGGCTCCAAAAAGCGCCCGTTTTACCACTTGACCGTAACTGACAGCCGCAACCCACGTGACGGCTCTCACAAGGAACAAGTTGGCTTCTTCAACCCGATCGCTCGTGGTCAAGAAGTTCGTCTGTCCGTGAACCAAGAGCGCGTAGCCTACTGGCTGAGCGTTGGTGCACAACCTTCTGAGCGCGTTGCTCAGTTGCTGAAGGACGCTTCTAAGGCTGCGGCCTGAGCGATATGAACGCGACGCCAGCTGTTGCTGATGATTTGATCGTTATCGGCAAGATTTACTCTGTTCATGGCGTTCGCGGCGAAGTGAAGGTGTATTCCTTTACTGATCCGACTGAAAACCTGTTGCAGTACAAGACCTGGACGCTCAAGCGCGAAGGGAGTGTGAAACAGGTCGAGCTGGTCAGTGGACGCGGGAGCGATAAGTTCCTGGTCGCAAAGCTCAAGGGTCTTGATGATCGTGAAGAAGCTCGTCTTCTGGCTGGTTATGAGATCTGCGTGCCGCGCAACCTGTTCCCTGAATTGACCGACGGCGAGTACTACTGGTACCAGCTGGAAGGTCTGAAGGTTATTGATCAACTGGGGCAATTGCTCGGGAAAATCGATCATCTTCTGGAAACCGGCGCCAATGATGTAATGGTGGTCAAGCCTTGCGCTGGCAGCCTGGATGATCGCGAACGCCTGTTGCCGTATACCGAGCAATGCGTGTTGGCCGTCGACCTGGCCGCGGGCGAGATGAAGGTGGAATGGGACGCGGACTTCTAAGCGTGGCTAATTTGCGCATTGAAGTGATCAGTTTGTTTCCCGAGATGTTTTCCGCCATCAGCGAGTACGGCATCACCAGTCGGGCGGTGAAACAGGGGCTCTTGCAGCTCACCTGTTGGAACCCGCGAGACTACACGACGGATCGACATCACACTGTGGACGATCGCCCATTTGGCGGTGGCCCGGGCATGGTGATGAAGATCAAGCCCCTGGAAGACGCGTTGGTTCAGGCCAAGGCAGCTGCCGGGGAGAAGGCGAAGGTAATTTACCTGTCCCCTCAAGGCCGTCAGCTGAAACAGGCTGGGGTCCGCGAACTGGCGAATGAGGAAGCACTGATCCTGATTGCCGGTCGCTATGAAGGCATTGACGAGCGGTTTATTGAAGCTCATGTCGATGAAGAGTGGTCGATTGGGGACTATGTCCTGTCTGGCGGCGAGCTGCCGGCGATGGTCCTGATAGATGCGGTTACACGACTGCTGCCTGGAGCTTTAGGGCATGCGGACTCCGCGGAGGAAGATTCCTTCACGGATGGTTTGCTGGATTGCCCGCACTACACCCGACCGGAGGTGTATGCGGATCAGCGTGTTCCCGACGTATTGCTAAGTGGCAATCACGCACACATCCGGCGTTGGCGTTTACAGCAGTCCCTTGGTAGGACCTATGAACGACGCGCCGATCTTCTGGAAAGCCGCTCGCTTTCTGGAGAAGAGAAGAAGCTGCTCGAGGAATACATCCTCGCGCGGGACGATAGTTAACAACGTATCGATGGTAGGTCCATTGACTTACCTTAGGAGCACAGCATGACTAACAAAATCATCCTTGCACTCGAAGCAGAGCAGATGACCAAAGAGATCCCTACCTTTGCCCCGGGCGACACCATTGTCGTTCAGGTGAAAGTGAAGGAAGGCGACCGTTCGCGTCTGCAAGCGTTCGAAGGCGTGGTAATCGCCAAGCGTAACCGTGGTGTGAACAGTGCTTTCACTGTTCGTAAAATCTCCAACGGTGTTGGCGTAGAGCGTACTTTCCAGACCTACAGCCCGCAAATCGACAGCATGGCCGTCAAGCGTCGCGGTGACGTACGTAAAGCCAAGCTGTACTACCTGCGTGACCTGTCCGGTAAAGCAGCTCGCATCAAGGAAAAACTGGCTTAAGTCCAGCTTCCCGATGCAGAAAAAAGCAGCCTACGGGCTGCTTTTTTGTGCCTGAAATTTGTCTAGTCCCGGTATTTGTTTATGACCACCCGCCTTGAAGAAATCCAGCGCCGCACCGACCTCTCCGTCACCCACGTGACCAAGGCCGTGTTCCCGCCGACCACCAACCACCACAACACCCTGTTCGGCGGCACCGCCCTGGCCTGGATGGATGAAGTGTCGTTCATTACGGCCACGCGTTTTTGCCGGTTGCCGTTGGTGACCGTGTCTACCGACCGCATCGACTTCAACCACGCAATTCCTGCCGGCTCCATCGTTGAACTGATCGGCCGAGTGATCAAGGTCGGCAACACCAGCCTCAAGGTTGAAGTGCAAGTGTTCGTTGAGAGCATGAGTGCCGATGGTCGCGAGAAGGCAATCCAGGGTGTGTTCAGCTTTGTGGCCATCGATGCCGACAAGCGCCCCGTTCCGGTGCTGCCAGGCTTTGCTGACTGATCTGAAACCGGGTCGTGGCTATCGCAGGCAAGCCAGCTCCCACATGTGCTCGATGTCGATCACACACCAGCGGCCAAACACAAAACCCCTGTAGGAGCCGGCTTGCCGGCGATGAGGCCCGCAACAGTGCCGCAACGTTTGAAACCGCCATCGCAGGCAAGCCAGCTCCCACATGTGCCCGGTGTCGGTCCCCCATCAGCGGCCACACACAAACCCCCTGTAGGAACCGGCTTGCCGGCGATGAGGCCCGCAACAACGGCGCAATATTTGAAACCGCCATCGCAGGCAAGCCAGCTCCCACATTTGCCCAGTGTCGGTCACCCATCAGCGGCCACACACAAAACCCCCGTAGGAGCCGGCTTGCCGGCGATGAGGCCCGCAACAGCGCCGCAATATTTGAAACTGCCATCGCCGGCAAGCCAGCGCCCACATGCGGTAGCATCTGCCTATTCTTTTCAGCGTCTGAGCCCCCATGCCCGCCATTGACCACCCCTTGATCGACCGATTCCTCGACGCCCAGTGGCTGGAAAAAGGCCTGTCCGACAACACCCGTCAGGCCTACCGCAGTGACCTGGCCCTGTTCAACGGCTGGCTGCAGGAAAAAAACCTGGAACTGGTCAATGCCGGTCGCGAGTTGATCCTCGACCACCTGGCCTGGCGCCTGGAGCAGAACTACAAACCCCGCTCTACCGCACGATTCCTCTCTGGCGTGCGTGGCTTTTATCGCTACCTGCTGCGCGAAAAGCTGATCGCCCTCGACCCCACCCTGCAGGTCGATATGCCGCAGCTTGGCAGGCCATTGCCCAAATCCCTGTCAGAAGCCGACGTCGACGCCTTGCTCGCTGCCCCTGACCTGAGCGAAGCCATCGGCCAGCGTGACCGCGCGATGCTCGAAGTGCTGTACGCCTGTGGCCTGCGCGTCACCGAGCTGATCAGCCTGACCCTGGAGCAAGTCAACCTGCGCCAGGGCGTGTTGCGGGTGATGGGCAAGGGCAGCAAGGAGCGCCTGGTGCCCATGGGCGAGGAGGCGATTGTGTGGGTCGAGCGCTACATGCGCGATGCGCGTAGCGAACTGCTGGGTGGGCGGCCCAGTGATGTGCTGTTTCCGAGCCTGCGCGGCGAGCAGATGACGCGCCAAACCTTCTGGCACCGCATCAAGCACCAGGCCAAGGTCGCCGGGATCGGCAAGGCACTGTCGCCCCACACGTTGCGCCATGCCTTTGCCACGCATTTGCTCAACCACGGTGCGGATTTGCGTGTGGTCCAGATGCTGCTCGGCCACAGCGATTTATCCACAACCCAGATCTATACCCATGTGGCCCGCGCACGTTTGCAGGATATGCACGCCAAACATCACCCACGAGGCTGAAAACCGCCAATTTATCCCGCCACGGGCTGCCCTGCGGCCCAACTGTGGTAGGCTTTGCCGGTTAGCAAAGGGGACGGCCCATGCCCGGGTTTCCACATCGGTGCAACTGCTTCCGTCCCTGCATCTGCCTTCAGGAGTTCCCATGCGCTTGACCCAGATTATTGCCGCCGCAGCCATTGCGTTGGTTTCCACCTTTGCGTTTGCCGATGACGCTGCCGAGCAGACCATCCGCAAGAGCCTGGCCAACCTGCAGCTCGATACCCCGATCGAAAGCATCAGCGCCAGCCCCATGGCCGGCCTGTATGAAGTCAAGCTCAAGGGCAGCCGTGTGCTGTACGCCAGTGCCGATGGCCAGTACATCGTCCAGGGCTACCTGTTCCAATTGAAGGACGGCAAGCCGGTCAACCTGACCGAGAAAGCCGAGCGCCTGGGCGTGTCCAAGCTGATCAACGGCATCCCGGTGGCTGAAACCGTGGTTTACCCGGCCATCGGCGAGACCAAGACCCACATCACCGTGTTCACCGACACCACTTGCCCGTACTGCCACAAGCTGCACGCCGAAGTGCCTGCGCTGAACAAGCTGGGTGTGGAAGTGCGCTACGTAGCGTTCCCGCGCCAGGGCCTGGGCTCGCCGGGTGACGAGCAGCTGCAAGCCGTGTGGTGCTCGGCCGACAAGAAAGCGGCCATGGACAAGATGGTCGATGGCAAGGAAATCAAGGCAGCCAAGTGCGCCAACCCGGTTTCCAAGCAGTTCGCCCTGGGCCAGTCCATTGGCGTGAACGGTACACCGGCCATCGTTTTGGCTGACGGCCAAGTGATTCCGGGCTACCAGCCGGCACCACAAGTTGCCAAACTGGCGCTGAGTGCCAAATAAACCAGCATCGTCGAACCTTTGACGATCATGGCCCGCTGATGAGTCGGCGGGCCACTAATTGAAAGCCGCAGTCGTGCGGCTGTTTTCCACGGCCGACCTCGTGTCGGCCGTTTCATGGGGAGTTCTTCAGTGAAACCGGTCAAAGTAGGCATCTGTGGGTTAGGGACCGTCGGTGGCGGCACCTTTAACGTACTTCAGCGTAACGCTGAGGAAATTTCCCGCCGTGCAGGTCGCGGGATTGAAGTGGCACAAATTGCCACACGTTCGCCAAAGCCTCAGTTCGAAACGACCGGTATTGCGATTACCAACGATGTGTTCGCTGTTGCCACCAACCCTGAGATCGATATCGTCATCGAACTGGTCGGCGGCTATACCGTGGCCCGTGAGTTGGTGCTCAAGGCCATTGAGAACGGCAAGCACGTGGTCACCGCCAACAAGGCGCTGATCGCCGTGCACGGCAACGAGATCTTCGCCAAGGCCCGCGAGAAGGGCGTGATCGTGGCATTCGAAGCCGCCGTGGCCGGTGGCATCCCGGTGATCAAGGCGATCCGTGAAGGCCTGTCCGCCAACCGTATCAACTGGGTGGCCGGCATCATCAACGGCACCGGTAACTTCATCCTCACCGAAATGCGCGAGAAGGGCCGTACGTTCGAAGACGTGCTGGCCGAAGCCCAGGCCCTGGGTTACGCCGAAGCCGACCCGACTTTCGACGTGGAAGGCATCGACGCAGCGCACAAGCTGACCATCCTGGCCTCCATCGCCTTTGGTATTCCGCTGCAGTTCGACAAGGCCTACACCGAAGGCATCACCAAACTGACCACTGCCGACGTGAACTACGCCGAAGCGCTGGGCTACCGCATCAAGCACCTGGGCGTGGCGCGCAGCACACCGGCCGGTATCGAACTGCGTGTGCACCCGACGCTGATCCCGGCCGACCGCCTGATCGCCAACGTCAATGGCGTGATGAACGCGGTGATGGTCAACGGTGATGCGGCAGGTTCCACCCTGTTCTACGGCGCCGGCGCCGGCATGGAGCCAACGGCTTCGTCGGTCATCGCCGACCTGGTGGACGTGGTCCGCGCCATGACCAGCGACCCGGAAAACCGCGTGCCGCACCTGGCCTTCCAGCCGGACTCGCTGTCGGCCCATCCGATCCTGCCGATCGAAGCTTGCGAGAGCGCCTACTACCTGCGCATCCAGGCCCAGGACCACCCGGGCGTATTGGCCCAGGTCGCCAGCATCCTGTCGGAGCGCGGCATCAATATCGAGTCGATCATGCAGAAGGAAGTCGAGGAGCAAAACGGCCAGGTGCCGATGATCCTGCTGACCCACCGCGTGCTCGAGCAGCACATCAACGACGCCATCGCCGCCCTCGAAGCCCTGCAAGGCGTGGTCGGCCCGGTGGTGCGGATCCGCGTCGAACACCTGAACTAATGGTTTTGCTGCAAGGGCCCCGCAGGTTCGGCGGCCCTTGTTCAAGAATGCTCTAGAGGAGCCAGTCATGCGTTATATCAGTACCCGCGGCCAGGCACCGGCCCTGAATTTCGAAGACGTCCTGCTGGCAGGCCTTGCCACTGACGGCGGCCTGTACGTGCCGGAAAACCTGCCACGCTTTACCCAGGAAGAAATCGCCTCCTGGGCCGGCCTGCCGTACCACGAACTGGCTTTCCGCGTGATGCGCCCGTTCGTCACCGGCAGCATTCCGGATGCAGACTTCAAGAAGATCCTGGAAGAGACCTACGGCGTGTTCTCCCACAACGCCATCGCGCCTCTGCGCCAGCTGAACGGCAACGAGTGGGTGCTGGAACTGTTCCACGGCCCGACCCTGGCGTTCAAGGACTTCGCCCTGCAACTGCTGGGTCGCCTGCTGGACTACGTGTTGCAAAAACGCGGCGAGCGCGTGGTGATCATCGGTGCCACCTCCGGTGATACCGGTTCGGCCGCCATCGAAGGCTGCAAGCACTGCGAAAACGTCGACATCTTCATCCTGCACCCGCACAAGCGCGTGTCGGAAGTACAACGTCGCCAGATGACCACCATCTTTGGTGACAACATCCACAACATCGCCATCGAAGGCAACTTCGATGACTGCCAGGAAATGGTCAAGAACAGCTTCGCTGACCAGAGCTTCCTGAAGGGCACGCGACTGGTGGCGGTGAACTCGATCAACTGGGCACGGATCATGGCCCAGATCGTCTACTACTTCCACGCCTCCCTGCAGTTGGGCGGCCCGGCGCGTTCGGTGTCGTTCTCGGTGCCAACCGGTAACTTCGGTGACATCTTCGCCGGCTACCTGGCGCGCAACATGGGCCTGCCGATCAACCAGTTGATCGTCGCCACCAATCGCAATGACATCCTGCACCGCTTCATGAGCGGCAACCAGTACGTCAAGGAAACCCTGCACGCCACGCTGTCGCCGTCCATGGACATCATGGTTTCGTCGAACTTCGAACGCCTGCTGTTCGACATGCACGGTCGCAACGGTGCGGCGATTGCCGGCTTGATGGACACCTTCAAGAGCGGCGGCGGCTTCAGCGTGGATGAAGAGCGCTGGACCGAAACCCGCAAGCTGTTCGACTCGCTGGCCGTGGACGATGCGCAGACCTGCGAAACCATCGCAGAAGTCTATGCCCAGACCGGCGAACTGCTCGACCCGCACACCGCCATCGGTGTGAAGGCCGCCCGCGAATGCCGTCGCAGCCTGGATATCCCGATGGTGATCCTGGGCACTGCGCACCCGGTGAAATTCCCGGAGGCCGTGGAGAAGGCTGGTGTTGGCAAGGCACTGGAATTGCCGGTGCACCTGGCTGACCTGTTCGAGCGTGAAGAGCGCTGCACAGTGCTGGCCAGTGACCTGAAGGCGGTGCAGGCGTTTGTGAGCCAGCATGGCAACCGGGGCAAGCCGCTGTAAGGCAAGCCACGTAGACAAAAACGCCGCTGTCCCTTCCTTGGGGCAGCGGCGTTTTTTGTTTCTGGCAGGCCCGGCTTGGCGTGAGCGGCTACGTTAGAAGTTTCTGCGCGATGGCCAACACGGTGCTGAACGCCGTAAACATGGCCATTACCACCCCCAGGGGGTACCAGAAATTTTCACGGGTTATCTTGTGTGTTTCAGCCGTGAGTTTGCGTTGCTCCGCATAGATGCGTGATATGTCGGCGTGAATCTTCTCTAACGCCGCTTGCTCTTTGTCGTGTTCCAGCATTGTCTTCATCCTTCGCAATAAGGGCCTTTTGACATGCGCTTTTATCGGCATAACAGCCTGTTCAGCGCTCACCGAGTATAGGATTCACCTCAGCTAGCAGCCTTCGGCAAACCCCAAAACAGCCGCCCATTGCGTAAGCAGGTATGTGCGCCGTTTTTTCGTTGTCATGTTGCAAGCGCATGCTGGAATCCGTCACCCCTGACGACCCCATAAAGACGATAAAGCGAACTTTCCTACGTCACAAACAGTCACTTAGGATAGATGCAGCTCCCGTTGAACCGATTGTTCCCGAACTATTGAGTGGTGATCGAGATGGAAAGTATCAGCCTATTGCTCGAAGAAGCACTGAGCCCTTATCAGGTTACGCTGACCACCTCAGGTGTGCAGGGCGAGTGCCTGGTGACCGTGAAGAATCCTGCTGGCGCTATCGTCGTCGAGCGTGAAGTCGACCGGGCGCAATTGATGGACAAGCGCGTGCTGGTGGATGTAGTGGACTGCTTGCTGCGAGACCTGAAAATCGCCGAAGGGCGCCTGGAACCTTCCGTCATCGCTGCCCTGAGAAACGCTGCCCAAACACGCAACGCTGCCGTGGCATGAAGAAAAGTTTATCCGAGGAAACTTCCTACACCATGGCCGGTCAGATTTTATAACGGCAAGAGCAAGCATTGTGCTCCGGTGTTTGTGGCTTGTCGTACTGGTCTTTGTAGGCCACGTTTAACCCCGAAGTGTCTCCCCACTCTTCGGGGTTTCTTTTTGCCTGGGATTTGTCAGGGCGCAGGGGCTTCCTGGAAAAAGCTCGGGTTATCCAACAGGTAACGCTCGCGTGTGGCAGGGTCCAGCCAGGAAGCGTAAGACTGCTGTACTTCCCCTTGTGGGATATCTCGCAGTACCGCATTGATGCGTTCGATGGCCTGTCTCCCTTGGGCGGTGTTGGAGCAGCCAATGTAAGTGCGCTGGTAGGTCGCGGAGCCTTTGATCGGGAAGAACACCAGATCCTGGGGGTCGATACCCTGCTGCTGAGCGTGGTAACGAATTTCCGTCCAATAGCCCAGTACCGCCTCCAGTCGGCCAAGACGCTGCATCTGCAACAGGCTACCGAGCGCGTCGTTACCGTAATGCAGGGCCAGTCGATGAGGCGCGGCGTGCTTGAGCCGCTCGTCGATGGCCGGGCCATAGCTGCGCTCGGCAATTGCCCCCAGGCGTGCATTGCGCGCTTCGAGAAACGCCTGCAGGTCAAACTGGCCGTCGACGATATAGGGCGCCATCGCTTGCTCTTTGCTGCGGCGGATCATCACCCCGTTGCTGACCACCACAAAGGCCTGGTCCGAAAACACCACGTAGCTGGCCCGCTCAGGTGTCCACAGCAGCGAAGGGTCGCAGGTGAACGAGGGCTCGCGCAGCATTTGCGTGCCACGGGCGCGATTGACGTGCAGGATCTGGTGCCGATATTCCGGCAGCCGCTCCTTGAGCATCGGCAACAGCGCGTCCAGCGCGCCCTGGCCTTTCTGTGGTCCTTCGAAAATGGTCAGTGGCGGCAAGTCGCGCAGCAGCCAGATCAAGGTGTCCTCGGCGTTGGCCAAGAGTGGCCACCCACTGCAGAGCATGACCATGGCGAGGCACACTTGCCTGAACCAGCGCCTGGCGCGGCGAGTCATCAGATCGCGCCAGCCTCACGCAAGCGGGTGATGGCCAGGGCGTCGTAGCCCAGCTCATTGAGCACCACGCTGTTGTGTTCCCCCAATTGCGGGCCCACCCATTCACAACTGCCGGGCGTATCGGAAAGCTTGGGCACGATACCGGGCATCTTGAAATCTTTGCCGCCTGGCAATTGCGCCTTGAGGAACATTTCCCGGGCCAGAAACTGCGGGTCGCCCAGCATGTCTTCGGCGCTGTAGATACGGCTGGCGGGCACCTCGGCCTTGTTGAGTTGCTCGACCACCTGCTCCAGCGGCAACGAATTGACCCAGCGATCGATCACGCCGTATAGCTCATCACGGCGGCTGTCACGCCCATCATTGCTGGCCAGCGCGGGGTCGTTGGCCAGGTCGTCACGGCCGATGGCGCTCATGAAACGCTTGAAGATCGCATCACCGTTGGCGCCGATCTGCACGTGCTTGCCGTCGGCACTGGTGTGGATGGAAGAGGGCGTGATGCCGGGCATGATGTTGCCGGTGCGCTCGCGAATGAAACCGAACACGTCGAACTCCGGAATCATGCTTTCCATCATGGCGAAAATGGCTTCGTACAGTGCCACATCCACCACCTGGCCGAGCCCGCCGTTGACCTCGCGGTGACGCAACGCCATCAGCGCACCGATCACCGCCCACAAGGCCGCAATCGAATCGCCGATGGAAATGCCCGTGCGCACGGGCGGGCGATCCTCGAACCCGGTGATGTAGCGCAACCCGCCCATGGACTCGCCCACGGCGCCGAACCCGGGCTGGTCTTTCATCGGCCCGGTCTGGCCAAAGCCCGACAGCCGCACCATCACCAATTTCGGGTTCAGTGCATGCAGGGTTTCCCAGCTCAAGCCGAGCTTTTCCAGCACGCCAGGGCGGAAGTTCTCGATCAGGATGTCGGCGTCTGCCAGCAGTTGCTTGAGAATCGCCAGGCCGTCCGGGTGCTTGAGGTTCAGCGTCAGCGATTTTTTATTACGGGCCTGCACGAACCACCACAGCGAAGTGCCTTCATACAGCTTGCGCCATTTGCGCAGCGGGTCGCCGCCATCCGGGGATTCGACCTTGATCACCTCGGCGCCGAATTCGGCGCAGATACGCGAGGCGAACGGCCCGGCAATCAGGGTGCCCAGTTCGATGACTTTCAGGCCGGCAAGCGGTTTGGCGTTAAACGACATGAGGATCCTTGTCTGTGCAGGGCTGTGGTGGAATGCCTTTTAACATAGGCGAGGGGCCCAGTGATAAGGATGATGCAGCTCAGTATTCGTTGAATGACCTCGCCATCGGTTAGACTGGCCGCCTTTCCCTGTCTCTAGAAGCCCGTTCATGGCCCAGCCGTCCACGACCTATAAATTCGAACTCAACCTCACCGACCTCGACCGCTCGGTGTACGAGAGTGTCAAACAGACCATCGCCCGCCATCCTTCGGAAACCGAAGAACGCATGACCGTGCGCCTGCTGGCCTACGCCCTCTGGTACAACGAGCAGCTATCGTTCGGACGTGGCCTGTCGGACGTAGACGAACCCGCCCTGTGGGAAAAAAGCCTGGATGACCGGGTGCTGCACTGGATCGAAGTCGGCCAACCCGACGCCGACCGCCTGACCTGGTGCTCGCGTCGTACCGAACGCACCAGCCTGCTGGCCTACGGCAGCCTGCGTGTGTGGGAAGGCAAGGTCGTGCCAGTGGCGAACAACCTGAAAAACGTGCACATCGCCGCCGTACCGCAGGAAGTCCTCGAGACACTGGCCAAGGACATGCCTCGGGTGATCAAGTGGGACGTGATGATCAGCGAAGGCACGATCTTCGTCACCGACGACCGTGGCCAGCATGAAGTGCAATTGCAATGGCTTGTCGGCGGACGCGACTGAACGGGCAGGAACTCTTTGTGTGGGAGCTGGCTTGCCTGCGATAGCGGTGTATCGGCAGCAGATGTGCCAACTGACCCACCGCTATCGCAGGCAAGCCAGCTCCCACAGTTGATTTGTGTTGTATTCAGAATTGCTGTTTAACCGCTGTATTAGAAGAGAAGCACCTTTCACCCCATGCGTATCGATCCCCGCCCCTTGCCTGCTGTCCTGCCGTTTCTCGGTGAATTGCCGCCGCTGTTGACCCGTCTCTATGCCGCACGCGGGGTGCAGTCGGAAGCCGAGCTGGATAAAAGCCTGGCGCGGCTGATTCCCTATCAGCAACTCAAGGGCATTGATGCTGCCGTGGACTTGCTGGTGACCGCCTTGGAGCAGCGCCAGCGCATCCTGATCGTCGGTGACTTCGACGCCGACGGCGCCACGGCCAGCACAGTGGGCACCCTGGGCTTGCGTCTGCTCGGCGCGGCCCATGTCGATTACCTGGTGCCGAACCGCTTCGAATACGGCTACGGCCTCACCCCCGAAATCGTCGCCGTGGCCCTGCAGCGCAGGCCGCAGTTGCTGATCACCGTGGACAACGGTATCTCCAGCGTCGAAGGCGTGGCGGCGGCGAAAGCCGCGGGGTTGAGCGTGCTGGTGACGGACCACCACTTGCCCGGCGACGAACTGCCGCTGGCCGACGCTATCGTCAACCCGAATCAGCCCGGCTGTGAGTTCCCCAGCAAGGCCCTGGCCGGCGTGGGCGTGATCTTCTACGTGCTGATGGCCCTGCGTGCGCGCCTGCGCAGCCTGGGTTGGTACGAGAACAAGCCGCAGCCCAACATTGGCGAACTGCTCGACCTCGTCGCCCTGGGCAGCGTGGCCGATGTGGTGCCCCTGGACGCGAACAACCGCATCCTCGTGCACCAGGGCCTGGAGCGCATTCGCGCCGGGCGTGCGCGGCCGGGGATCAAGGCGATCCTCGAAGTGGCTAAGCGCGATGCGGCGCGCATCACTTCTACCGACCTCGGTTTTATCCTCGGGCCGCGCCTGAACGCAGCCGGGCGCCTGGATGACATGAGCCTGGGCATTGAATGCCTGCTCACCACGGATTTTGCTGCCGCGCGTGAAATGGCCGCGCAACTGGACGGCATGAACCAGGACCGTAAATCCATCGAGCAAGGCATGCAGCGCGAGGCCTTGGCCCAGCTCAAGGACCTGCCGGTGGAGTCAATGCCTTATGGATTGTGCCTGTTCGATCCGGAATGGCACCAGGGCGTGATCGGGATTTTGGCGTCGCGCATGAAAGAGCGTTATTTCCGCCCGACGATCGCCTTCGCCGACGCCGGTGACGGCCTGCTCAAGGGTTCTGGGCGCTCGGTACAGGGCTTTCACATCCGTGACGCGCTGGCGGTGGTCGCTAGCCAGCATCCCAACCTGATCGCCAAATACGGCGGCCACGCCATGGCGGCAGGTCTGACGCTGGCTGAGGAAAACTTCCCACTGTTTGCCGAAGCCTTTGATGCTGAAGTGCGTCGCCAACTGCGTGAAGAAGACCTGACTGGGCGCCTGCTGTCCGATGGCACCCTGGCCGTGGAAGAGTTTCACCTGGAACTGGCCCGCGCACTGCGCCACGCAGGTCCCTGGGGCCAGCACTTTCCCGAGCCGGTGTTTCACGGGGTGTTCCAGTTGGTGGAGCAGCGTGTGGTGGGGGAGCGCCACCTCAAAGTGGTACTCAAGACCGAGTGCGGGTCGGTGAAGCTGGACGGGATTGCGTTTGGGGTGGACCGCGAGGTCTGGCCGAACCCGACGGTGAAGTGGGTGGAATTGGCCTACAAGCTGGATGTGAACGAGTTTCGCGGGAATGAAACCGTGCAGTTGCTGATTGCCCACATCGAGCCACGCTAGATCTCAGCAACACCACAAAACAAATGTGGGAGCGGGGGTGGGGGGGGGGGGGGGGGGGGGGGGGGGGGGGGGGGGGGGGGGGGGGGGGGGCGT
>NZ_JBWKRS010000006.1:187578-228338 GCF_059419385.1 Pseudomonas sp. GW821-FHT05H12
CCTCCCCCCCCCCCCCCCCCCCCCTCCCCCCCCCCCCCCCCCCCCCCCCCCCCCCCCCCCCCCCCCCCCCCAGCTCCCACACAAGCCAGCCCCACATAAGCCTGTGTAGGCCGGGAATTACTCGGCTTTATCCTTGGCCTGATGCTTCACGATGATGTCCACCAACCGCTTGGCCAGCGCGGGGTAGTTCTCATCGAAGTGATGGCCGCCTGGCAGCTTCACGGCTTCGCCCACGGCCGTCTTGTCGGTGCAGCCACTCTCGTCGACTTCTTCGGCACCGTAGATGCACACCACTTTGTCCGCTGGCAGCTTGGCCATTTCCGGGCCGGTGGCGGCTTCTTTGCCGGCGTTGCCCAGCCAGCCTTCCACTTCAATCTCAAAGCTGCCGGTACGGGCGAATGCCAACAGGATGATTGCGTCTACGCGCTGCTGCTCGTTTTCCGGCAGGCGGTTGTAGATGGCCGGCAGTACGTCGGCGCCGAACGAATAGCCGGTCAGCACGAAGCGCTTGGTGCCCCACTTCTGCCGATAGTGCTGCATCAGCTCGGTGAGGTCCTTGGCGCTTTGTTCCGGGGTCTTGTGCTGCCAGTAGTAGCGCAGGGTGTCGATGCCCACCACCGGGTAGCCGATCTTGGCCATCTCGCCGGCCACGTCGCGGTCCAGGTCACGCCAGCCGCCATCGCCGGAGAGGAACAGGGTCACGGTGTCCTTGGCTTGGCCGGCTGGCACTTCCACCACGGGAATGGCCAGGCCGCCGTTGTCCGAACCCACCAGCTGCTTGCGCAGTTCGTTGTTCAGCACTTGCGGGTAGTGAATGTCGTAGTCGCTGATGCTGGTGGTTGCGCGCGGCGTATCGCGTACGAAACTGGCGGCATCATCGTCAGGGTTATCGTTCCAGGCCACCAGCCAGCTGCCGTGGGCAGAGGTTTTTGGCAATGGGTCCTTGCAGCCTTCCTGCGTCATGGCGAAGCCAACCGAGATGGCGTTGGCCTTGTCGTCGCTCTGTGCAGCCAGCCAGCGCCATGCCAGCGCTGCGCCAGGGCCGATGCCGCTGACGAGGGTTGCCGGGCCCTTGAGTTGGCTCAGGGCGCCTTGCAGGGCTTGCTCCTGCAACAAGCAGTCATCTTTGGGCAGAACTACTTGGACAATCTGTGCCTTGCCGCCCTGGCTCAGGGCAATCAGTTGGCTGTCGCTCAAGGTGTCAGCGGCCAGCACCGCAACGGCGACGCGGGCTTTGGCCGTGCCGGCCGGGGTGACGCGGGTCATGACAGAGCCGTCGGCCTGGGGCAATTGTTCCAGGGTCGGTTGCGGGGCAGGGCGGTTCCAGTACCAATAGCCGCCACCCAGGATCAGGGCGAGCAGCACTACAAAGGCCAATACATACCGCCAGGAGCGTCGAATCATCAGCGTTTCACCAATCCAGTCAAGCCGCCCGCGATCAGGGCGGCGGTATCGGCCAGTGCCACCAGCGGATCAAGTCCTGCGGGCACGGCCATGTAACGGGGTTCCCAGTCAGGCTGGAACTTGTCTTTGAAGCGGCGCAAACCTTGGAAGTTATACAACTGCTCGCCACGGCGGAACACCATCGAACCCAGGCGCTGGGTCAGTGGGGCGCCACGACGCGGTTGCAGGCCCGACAACGGCACCATACCGAGGCTGAAGCGGGCGTAGTCATGGTTCTTATAATGTTGGATCAGGCCGACCATCATGAACTCCATGGTCAGCTTGGGCGCGTCTGGGTGGGCGCGCATCAGGTCGAGGCTGGCCAGGTCGTGGTTGTAAGTCTCGAGCAAGTTCGCGAAGGCCACCGGGCGCCCTTCGAAGCGAATGATCGCGATGCGAAAGTGCTTGAGGTAGTCGTCACTGAAGCGTCCCAGGGAAAAGCCTTTTTCCCGCACGTTCTTGCCGGTCAACCAGGCGTCGGAAATGACCTTGAGTTCATCCATCGGGGCGTGGCCCGGATCGAAGATTTCCAGGGACAGGCCGTCCCGGGTGCCACGGTTCCAGGTGTAGCGCAAATCCTTCATCTCTTTGCCCTTGGCTTCCAGGTCAAAGCGTTTCAGGTCGACGCGGGCTTCTTCACCCAGTTTGATCGCGGTGAGGCCGATGTCCATGTAGTACGGCAGGTTCTCGGCGCGCACTTGGTAGAACACCGGGCGGGCGTGGTGAATGTCGCACAGGTCTCGGAACTGCCAGATCATCTCGGCCCGGGGTTGGGTCGGGCCGATCGGGTCATACAAGGCCACCAGGCTGCGCCCACGACGGGCGTACATCAAAAAGGCTTCGTCGTTGGGATGGAACAGCAGCGCCTTGTCGCCGGTCAGCGCGAGGCCACCGTCAGGCTGGGATGAAGCCATCAGGATCTTGGTGGCGCGCTCCAGCTCGTCAGGCGTCGGCAGGTGGATCACCGGGCGTGCGGTACGCAACAGCCAGGTCAGCGACACGATCACCAGCAGCACGGCGGCACCCAGCAACGACCGCAAGCCACGTGGCGCGTTGGCGTCCAGGGTGAACTGCCACCACAGTTGATGGCTGTACGGCACGTCCTGGTAGGCAAACAGCAGCAGCCAGATCGAGGCGCCCAGTACGCAGACGCTGGCCACCAGGTACAGCGGCGAGAACGGCAGTTCAGTCAGGCGGCTGGCGCGGTAGAACGAGCGACGGAAGATCGCCAGCAGCACGGCGGTCATGATCATCAGGCTGGCTTCTTCCCAGTCGAAGCCCTTGAGCAGCGAGAGCAGGGCGCCGGTCAGCAGCAGCACCATCGTCAGCATCCAGGCTGCCGACAAGCGTCGGCGCAGACCCTGGGCGAGCAGCAGGCAGAGCACACCGATCAGGCTGGCACCAAAGTGGGAGGCGTCAATCAGGCGGTGGGGAATCAGGAAGCCGATGTTTTCCAGGCGTGAGTCGATTTCCGGCGTGGCGCCGGAAAACAGCAGGACCACGCCTGACAAAAAAACCAGTACGGCCAGTACCGGCGCCGCCAGCCCGGAAGCGACCCGCAGGCTCTGCTGCGTTTGGAACAGGCGCTGTGCTTCGTTGACCAGCAGAAACACACAGGCGATCAACAGCGGCAGTACCACGTAGATCATTCGGTACAACAACAGGGCCGCAGCCAGTGGCGCGGCGCCGAGCTTGTCGGCAAACGCGGCCAGCAGGATGGCTTCAAATACACCCACGCCGCCCGGTACGTGGCTGAGTACACCCGCCGCCAGGGCCAGCAGGTACACCAGCAGGAACGGGCCGAACGGCGGCGCTTCCGGCAGCAGCATATAAAGGACGGTTGCAGCGGCGGCGACGTCCAGTGCGGTGATGATCAGTTGCAGGAACGTCAGGCGGCGGCCCGGCAGGCGCAGGGTACGACGGCCAGCCTTGACCAGCAGGTTGTCGGGGTAGGGTTGTTCTGGCAGGCGGCGACGATAAATGCCGATGCACAGCACGGTCGACAGCAGCAGCACCGCGCCTGCAATACCGCCGAGCACCATCTGTGGCAGGTGCAGGTAGGTCGCGGCAGCGGGCAGGTTGCTCAATGTCGCCAGTGCGGCCAGGGGGGGCAAGGCGGTGCCGAGGGCCAGGCTGGCAAACACGGTCATGTGGGCCACTTCCGAAGCCCCGATGCCATGACGTGCATATAAACGGTAACGCACCGAGCCGCCCGAGAGCATCGATAAACCAATGGCATTGCCGATGGCGAAGGCGGTAAAACCGCCGAGGGCCAGGGTCTTGGCGGGCAGCTTCACGCCGGCATAACGCGCGCCCGAAAACTCGTAGCCCAACAGAATGATGAAACCGGCCACGGCGGCGGCAAACGCACCGAGCAGGGCAGGCTTGGGCACTTCCAGGATCGAGTCGTGGAGGGCGTAGAGGTCCAGTTCCAGCAGCAGGTGTCGGCAGGCGATCAGGGCGATTGCGAACAGCAACAGGGTAACGGCCAACCCGATGGGCTGACGGTATTTGCTCAACAGATCCAGCCAACGCAAACGAGTGGGAGTGATCGGTTGTTCTGCTGTGACAGTGTCTTGTGGTTCAGACGAGTTGGCGCGCATCAATCACCTCGTGGATTGTGCGCGACAGGATGGAGGTATCCAGCCAAGTTACCAATCCCTATGGACAAAATAATTACAAATATTAACGCGTATCGCCGGGGGCGGCGACAGCGGCCATTGGTCGTAGAGGGTAGCGCTTGAGCATTGAGCATAGCTTGCAAAGACATGGACTCAACAAACCGTGTAGGGTTTCATGAAATATGCCATGTCATTGTTTCAGAAGAACTTTTTCACCGGATACAAAAAAGGCCACTCTTTCGAGTAGCCTTTTTTGATGTTTGGTTGCGGGAGCCGGATTTGAACCGACGACCTTCGGGTTATGAGCCCGACGAGCTACCAGACTGCTCCATCCCGCGTCTGTGGGCGGCATTCTACAGTCCAGCGGCGGGGTGTCAACCGTTAATGGCCATATGAGTCAAATAAGTGTGAATTAGCCACTCAGCCCACCTAAGTTCCCGATTGAAAACGCTTTTGTAGTGAGCGGGCTCGCCCCGCGCGGCGGTGTGTCAGGTATTCCGCTGGCGCGGGGCAAGCCCGCTCACTACAAAATCAGCGCGCACAAAAAAGGCCACTCTTTCGAGTAGCCTTTTTTGATGTTTGGTTGCGGGAGCCGGATTTGAACCGACGACCTTCGGGGGTTATGAGCCCGACGAGCTACCAGACTGCTCCATCCCGCGTCTGTGTGTCGGCATTCTACAGAGGAACTTCGGTGTGTCAACCGTAGATTCCAGGAAAAGCGCTTCTGCTTCAATCGGTTAGCGTGCCGGGGTGGGTTTCCGAAAGGGCTTGGGGCCAGTCAGGCCGTGGCTTTCAGCTCTATCGGATTGCCGATTTCGATTGAGAAAATAAATTCATTGGCGAAATTTCCTACCACTCAGACGGAAGATTCAAACTACTGGTGCTATATACAGGGGTGAATGCGATACTGGCCACCCGTAGGACCACACCCCTTTATATGACGCAGCGCAAAATCATCCACGTCGACTGTGATTGCTTCTACGCCGCCATCGAGATGCGCGATGACCCGAGCCTGGCGCAAAAGCCCCTGGCCGTGGGCGGCTCGGCGGACCGGCGTGGGGTGATCGCCACCTGCAACTACGAGGCGCGGGCCTATGGCGTGCGCTCGGCCATGTCTTCCCGTCACGCCTTGAAGCTGTGCCCGGACCTGACCATCGTCAAGCCGCGCATGGACGCCTATAAAGAAGCGTCAAAGGAAATCCAGACGATCTTTCGCGATTACACCGATTTGATCGAGCCGCTCTCCCTGGATGAAGCCTACCTGGACGTCTCCGACAGCCCGCACTTTGGCGGCAGCGCGACGCGTATCGCCCAGGACATCCGTCGGCGGGTCTCCAACCAGTTGCATATCACAGTGTCTGCCGGGGTCGCGCCGAACAAGTTTTTGGCCAAGATCGCCAGCGACTGGAAGAAACCCAACGGGCTGTATGTGATCACGCCGGATCAGGTCGAGGATTTTGTTTCCCAGTTGCGGGTCAGCAAGCTGCACGGGGTGGGCAAGGTCACGGCGGACAAGCTGGCGCGCCTGGGCATCGAGGACTGCCTGCAATTGCGCGAGTGGAACAAGTTGGCGCTGGTGCGTGAGTTCGGCAGTTTCGGTGAACGACTGTGGAGTTTGGCCCGTGGGATCGATGATCGCGCCGTGCAGAACGACAGCCGCCGCCAATCGATCAGCGTGGAAAACACCTACGATGTCGACCTGCCGGACCTTTCAAGCTGCCTGGCGAAATTGCCTGAACTGATGGAAACCCTGGCCGGGCGCATGGCGCGCATCGACAGCAGCTACCGCGCCGGTAAGCCGTTCGTGAAAGTGAAGTTTCATGACTTTACCCAGACCACACTGGAACAGGCGGGGGCAGGGCGGGACCTGGAGAGTTATCAACAGCTGCTGACGCAGGCGTTTAATCGCGGTGGCAAGCCGGTGCGGTTGCTGGGGATTGGCGTACGCTTGCTGGACCTCAGCGGCGGTAACGAACAGCTGGAACTGTTCACGCACCCCTTGTAGGAGCCCGGTTTGCCGGCGATGGCATCCGCAAGATCGCCATCGCCGGCAAGCCGGGCTCCTACAAGGAAGCGTGCGAATCAGGTTTCAGCGTGCGCCGGGGTCTGCCACCAAACGCCCCGCATCCTTGGTCAATGCCTGCAGGAATTCCTGCTGTAACTCCGGATCATTGCGGGTCAGTTCGATCAGGCTTTGTTCCAGTTCACTGGCTTCTTCTTCCAGACCCAACTCCGACAGGCGCTTGACGCGGTGCACCCACTGGTTGACCTCGTCGTCTTCCAGGTCGTCGTAGATCAGGCCGTGGGCCTCCAGCAACTTGCTGCGCAGGGTGCTGCTGATCGCCAGGGTCGAGTCCGAATGCACATCGTCCTGGCCATCTTCCACGCTGATCTTCAAGGTGCTGACGCGGTTCAGATCCTGTTCGGCAAATGGGCTGTCCAACAGGTTCAGGCGCAGGACGCCGTTGCGGTCGGTGGTCAGTTCATGGGTCTGCTTGCCGGCAGTGACCTGCACCGGGCGCTCGCTCCAGGGCAGGCTCGAATACTCCACGCGCTTGTCGCGCTGGACTTCATCGATACCCGCCAGGTTCTGTTGCGCACGGCCATGGGATTGCACGTTCATGAACGGGTTGATGCCGTCCACGCCGTAGCTCAGCCAGTCGCGGGTCATGCTGGTGGGCAGGTTGCCGAGGGCGAAGATATTCGCCACGTTGGCGCCGGCGCCAGCCACCAGAGCCACGGCACCCAGAGGCATCTCGTAGAGTTTGCGCCAGGGCTGGTAGGGGGTGTAGCGATCGTAACGACGGGTGACTTCGAACTCGGTGACCTCAAAGGTCTTTTGCTCGTGAATCCGAACCCGGCGTTGCGGCAGTTCCAGCACTTTGGGCTCGCCTACATCGATCTGCAGGCTGTGGTCGAGCAACTTACGCTCGACCCGTTCCTCGTGCTCACTGCGTTGCGACATCTGGTTGGCGCAGCCGCTGACCAGCAGGGCGCCGCACAAGGCGGCGCCCCCCAGGGCTCTGGTGTTTCGCTTGAACATGACTTCTCTTGATCTGGTTTTCAGCGACGAATACGCGCCTGAAGGAAAGACAGCACGTCAGCCACCGGCAACGGTTGGGCTTCGGCTTCGGTCCGGCTCTTGTATTCCAGATTGCCATCCGCCAGGCCGCGGTCACTGACCACGATACGGTGCGGGATGCCAATCAGCTCCATGTCGGCAAACTTGATGCCCGGGCTGGTTTTCTTGTCCCGGTCATCGAGCAACACTTCAAAACCGGCGGCCGTCAGTTCGGCATACAGCTTGTCAGTGGCTTCGCGTACTTGCTCGTTGTCGTAGCGCAGCGGTACCAGGGCGATTTGGAACGGGGCCAGGGCGTCGCTCCAGATGATGCCTTTCTCGTCGTTGTTCTGCTCGATGGCAGCTGCCACCACGCGTGACACGCCAATACCGTAGCAACCCATTTCCAGGGTGATCGGCTTGCCGTTCTCGCCCAGCACTTCGCACTTCATCGCCTTGCTGTACTTGTTGCCCAGCTGGAAGATGTGCCCGACTTCGATGCCGCGCTTGATCTCCAGGGTGCCCTTGCCGTCCGGGCTTGGGTCGCCGGCCACCACGTTACGCAGGTCGGCCACGGTTGGAACCGGCAGGTCACGCTCCCAGTTCACGCCGAAGTAGTGCTTGTCGTCGATGTTGGCGCCGATACCGAAGTCGCTCATCAGCTCGACCGAGCGGTCGATGATGATCGGCAGTGGCAGGTTCAGCGGGCCGAGGGAGCCCGCACCGGCGCCAATGGCGTCGCGCAGTTCGGCATCGGTGGCCATGACCAGCGGGCTGGCCACGCCAGGTTGCTGGGCCGCCTTGATTTCGTTGAGCTCGTGGTCGCCACGGATTACCAGGGCAATCAGCTTGCCTTCTTCTTCAGCGCGCACGATCAGGGTCTTGATGGTCTTTTCAATCGGCAGATTGAATTTTTCCACCAGGGCCGCGATGGTCTTGGTCTCTGGGGTATCCACCAGGCGCAGTGCTTCGGCCGGAGCAGGACGGGAGGTTTCCCGTGGCACGGCTTCGGCTTTCTCGATGTTCGCCGCGTAGTCGGAACCGTTGCTGAACACGATATCGTCTTCGCCGGACTCAGCCAGCACGTGGAATTCGTGGGAGCCGGCACCGCCGATGGAGCCGTTGTCCGCTTCAACCGGGCGGAATTTCAGGCCCAGGCGCGTGAACACGTTGCAGTAGGCGGTGTGCATGCGGTCATAAGTGACCTGCAAGGAGGCCTGGTCGGCGTGGAACGAATACGCGTCCTTCATGATGAATTCGCGGCCGCGCATCAAGCCGAAGCGTGGGCGGATTTCGTCACGGAACTTGGTCTGGATCTGATACAGGTTCAGCGGCAGCTGCTTGTAGCTGCTCAGCTCGTTGCGCATCAGGTCGGTGATCACTTCTTCGTGGGTCGGGCCGGCGCAGAAATCGCGGCCATGACGGTCCTTGAAGCGCAGCAACTCAGGTCCGTATTCTTCCCAGCGCCCGGATTCCTGCCACAGTTCAGCCGGTTGAGTGCTCGGCATCAACACTTCCAGAGAGCCGGCGGCGTTCATTTCCTCACGAACGATGGCTTCGACCTTGCGCATCACCTTCAAGCCCATGGGCAGCCAGGTGTACAGGCCGGAGGCCAGTTTGCGGATCATGCCGGCGCGCAGCATCAACTGATGGCTGATCACAACCGCGTCGGAAGGCGTTTCTTTCTGTGTGGCGAGCAAATATTGACTGGTACGCATGGTAGGCCGTTGTCGGTTGCTTGGACTTGAAATGACTCTGGATTGTACGGGCGCAAACTGCCGGAGTACAGGCATCAGAATACAGAGGGGTATGTAGGAGCCGGCTTGCCGGCGATGGCGTCTTTGAGATTGACGCGAGGCTTGCGGGCCTCATCGCCGGCAAGCCGGCTCCTACAGGGGAGATACTTCGTCAGCTGGCGGATTCAACCGAGCCCGCCGATTCTCCTGGAACCAATGCAAGGCAATCAGGAACAACGTCGGCACGCCCAGCAGGCAGGTGATCAGGAAGAAGTTGTGGTAGCCAAACTTCTCCACCATCACCCCTGAATAGCCGCCGATCAGGCGCGGCAGCAACAGCATGATCGAGCTGAGCAGCGCGTATTGGGTCGCGGAAAACTTGAGGTTGGTCAGGCTTGACAGGTAGGCCACGAACGCCGAAGTGGCCAGGCCGGAGCTGAAGTTATCCAGGGAAATCGTGAAAATCAGCATCTGCAGGTCCGGGCCCATGTCGGCGAGCATCACGAACAGCAGGTTGGTTGCGGCCGAGGCCACGCCGCCGATGAACAGGATCGGCAGGATGCCGAATCGTACGATCAACAGGCCGCCCATGCCCGCGCCGAGCAGGGTCATGATCAGGCCGAAGATCTTGCTGACGCCGGCGATCTGATCCTTGGTAAAGCCTTGGTCGATGTAGAACACGTTCGCCATCACGCCCATCACGGTGTCGGACATGCGGTAGGTCGCAATCAGCCCGAGCAGCAGCAGCGCCTGCCAGCGGTAGCGCACGATGAAGTCGTTGACCGGCGTCAGAACCGGCGCCAGGCCACGGCGGCCCATGGCCGAAAGGCACAGGCAGGTGAGGGTGATGTAGAGAATGGCGCGCAGGAAGGCGCGGTCTTCCATCAGCAGTTCCCACAGGCTCACGCCGTGGAACAGCACGCTGGCGAAATCCGTGTTGTACAGCTGGGTGAACATCGCCGGCACCGACACCAGCAGCACAATCAAGACAAACACCGACACCAACTGGTGCATGAAACTGTAGCGACCGGCCTGCAACTGGGTACGCAGCGGTACGTTCGGCTCGCGCATGAACAGGGTGGTCAGCAGTGCCGGGATCATCAGCACGCCGAACAGCACGTAGGTGCCGGTCCAGGCCGAGTGCTTATAGTTGAAGCCGGTCGAGCCGAAGCCTTCGGCAAAGAACAGCGCGCCGGCCGTCGCCAGCAGGGCGGCAATGCGGTAGCCAGACATATAGCTGGCCGCCAGGGCGGCCTGGCGGCTGTCGTCGGCGATTTCCAGGCGATAGGCGTCTACTGCAATATCCTGGGTGGCCGACGCGAAGGCGACGATGACAGCGATGGCGATCAGCCAGGACAAGTGTTTCTGCGGATCGCAGAAGCCCATGCCGATCAATCCGAGGATTACCAGTGACTGGGCTAGTACCAGCCAGGAACGACGGCGCCCGAGTTTACCGAGCAGCGGCAGGCGCCATTGGTCGAGCAGCGGTGACCAGACCCATTTAAAGGCGTAGGCCAGACCGATCAGGCTCGCATAGCCGATGGTCTCGCGGGCCACACCGGCCTCACGCAGCCACACGGAAAGCGTCGAGAACACCAACATGTAAGGCAAGCCGGCGGCGAAGCCGAGCAACAACAGCACTAACGTCGAGGGGCTGGCATAGGCGGCGAGCGCGGCGCGCCAGGTTTTACGGGGCATGGGCTGGAGTCTGCCTCAGATTTGCGGAAACAAAGCGCGCACTCTAACCGCTGTGCTCTACCGGGCGCCAGCCATGACGCTGAATATCCACGCGATTGTTGCGGATCGTGACGCCTTCGCTGCGCAATCGCGCGCGTTGCTCGTCGCCTGAGGCACTGCCCACCGGTAGGCTTATCCGACCACCGGCACCCAGCACCCGGTGCCAGGGCAGCTTGGTGTCCTCGGGAAGCTGGCTCAAGGTGCGCCCCACCCAGCGCGCCGCGCGTCCCAGCCCAGCCAGGTGCGCCAGTTCCCCGTAGCTCACCACGCAGCCAGGCGGGACCTGCGCCAAGGTGAGGTAAAGCGCCGTACGGCGCATCTCGGCGGGGCTTTGCGGGGTTTCGGCGGGTTCATTCACTGTGGGCATATCCGTTGAGATCGTCGGCATCTTTGTCAGAAACGTCTGTAAATATCGCGGTGAACACTGAACTCAACCCAAATCCCTGAGTCAGTCCTTGCTAAGACGTTATCTAACACGATAATGCCGCCTTTTTTGTCAAACTTGAGCCCCGAACCTGCTTATGTTGTCCAGAACCCTGCTGTGCCTCGCTGTTTTCAGCGCCTCCACGCCCTTGTTGGCCGACACCGTCTGGTTGAAGAACGGCGACCGCCTGACCGGCAAGATCAAGGTCTTCGACGGTGGCAAGCTGCTGATCCAGACCGACTACGCAGGGGCCATCCCGGTGGATTGGAAACAGGTGAAAACCCTGGAGAGCGACCAGGAGTTGCTGGTCAAACAGGATGCCTACACGGGCGAGAAAGCCAAGTCGCTCAAAGCCGCAGATGACGGCAAAGTGGTCCTGGCCAATGGCGAAGCGCCCAAGACCGTGGAGCTGGCGAGCATCCAGCAGATCATCAAGCCCAAGCCTGTGATCGAAGACCTGGTGTGGAAAGGCAACGTCGACCTGGCGCTGGACTACAAGCGCGCAGAAAAAGACACCAACGACTACGACATCGACTTCAAGACCACCGCCCGTCACGGCCAATGGCGTCACACGGGGCAGGGCGAGTACAACCGCGAGTTCCAGGACGACGTCACTACCACCGACAACTGGGCCCTGGAATACGACCTGGACCGCTTCCTCACCGAGCACTGGTTCTGGCAGGGCCGCCTGACCTATAAGCGTGACAAGGTGGAAGACCTGTCCCGCCAACGCACCGTCGGCACCGGCCCGGGCTACCAGTTCTGGGACGATGAATTGGGCGCGTTCTCCCTGGGTTCGCTGGTCAACCGTACTGACTACGAATATTCCGACGGCGGTAAGGACAACTTCTACTCCGTGGCCATGAAGTGGAACTACAACCGCTACCTGGTGGGCAAGACCGTCGAGTTCTTCACCAACGGCGAATTGGGCCGGCCGATCGATGGGCCGGTGGATTACTCCCTGGATGCGGAAATGGGCCTGCGCTACAAAGTCACCGAATGGGCCTCGCTCAACCTCAAGGCCGAGCGCGACATCATCAGCGGCGATTCGGACAGCAGTCTGAGCAAAACCCGCTACACCGCCGGGTTCGGTGTCGCCTGGTAATAAGGCCGCACAAAACCTGCTTGGCAACCTTTGCCGATATTGATTACCTTGTGGTTGAGATCCATTCCCATATGCCATGGGCGGCTGAATACCCCGAGGAGTCATACGTTGAGCACACAGGTTGCCAAGAACGCCCGAGAGCTGTTGCTCAAGGAATACCGTGGGGCGCTCGCCACACTGTCCAAAGCCATGCCTGGCTTTCCCTTCGGTTCGGTGGTGCCGTATTGCCTCGACGATCAAGGCCGCCCGCTGATCCTCATCAGCCGCATCGCCCAACACACCCATAACCTGCAGAAAGACCCCAAGTGCTCGCTGCTGGTGGGTGAGCGCGAGGCCGATGATGTACAAGCGGTAGGGCGCCTGACCTACCTGGCAGAGGCCGAGAAGCTGGAGGACGCCACAGCCATCGAGGCGGCCGCCGAGCGTTATTACCGCTATTTCCCCGATTCGGCCAACTACCATAAGGCCCATGACTTCGATTTCTGGGTGCTCAAACCGGTGCGTCACCGTTATATCGGCGGGTTTGGTGCGATTCACTGGGTCGATGAATTGACGCTCGCCAACCCGTTCGCGGGCAAGGCCGAGCGCAGCATGATCGAGCACATGAACAGCGATCACACCAAGGCTATTGCCCATTACGTCGACCTCACCGGTTTGCCGACCTCCGAGCCTGCACAACTGGCGGGCATAGACAGTGAAGGCATGCACCTGCGTATAGGCCAATCCTTATATTGGTTGCCCTTTGCGGAGTCTTGCAACACTCCGACACAAGTGCGCGAAGCCCTGGTTTCATTGGCTCACGCCGAGGTTTGGCCGAAAAAAGCGGCGGCCAGCGCTTGAATTCACGAAACGGCGACGTCATCTAAGGTGGACTGGCAAGGCATTCTTGCGTTGAGGAACCATTTGATGCGCCCTTTTTTATTGCTCTTTCTGCTGTTCCCGGTGTTGGAGCTGTTCGTATTCGTTCAAGTCAGCAGCGCGATCGGGTTTTTCCCGGCCCTGTTGCTGATCATTCTCGGCTCGATGCTTGGCGTTCTGGTGCTGCGCGTCGCCGGCCTGGCCACGGCGCTGCGTGCCCGTGAAAGCCTGAACCGTGGCGAACTGCCCGCCCAGACCATGCTTGAAGGCCTGATGATGGCCCTGGCCGGTGGCTTGTTGATCCTGCCGGGCTTTATCAGCGATGTGGTCGGCCTGGTGATGTTGTTGCCGTTCACCCGCAAGCTGCTGGCGGGCAAGATGCGCCAGCGTGCCGAAGAGGCTGCGATCCGTCAGCGAGCGTTCGCCGACGACCTGCAATCCCGTGGCGGCCCGACCCCGCGCCAGCCGCTGGAGCGTGAAGGCGACGTGATTGAAGGCGAGTTCGAACACCGCGACACCAAGTAACCGCTTCACCAGCACGGCACCTTCGGGTGCCGTGTTGCTTTTACCGCCCGGCGAGTGCAAAAAAAATCCGTCGAGCCCCCTTGTAATAAGCTTATGCGCCCTTATGTATCGGTCACCGCAAGGTTTCTGGTGGCAACGCCAGACAGACTTCCGCGTTTCGCTTGGCGAACCGCGACCGGCACAGCCGGATTACAACCCGCCGGTACTGACACCGGCCGATGAAAAACACAATTAGGAGAGATCGACAATGAGCAAGCTTCGTCCTCTGCACGACCGCGTCGTAATCCGTCGCAGCGAAGAAGAAAAGAAAACCGCTGGCGGTATCGTTCTGCCAGGTTCGGCTGCTGAAAAAGCCAACCACGGTGTGATCGTCGCTGCTGGTCCAGGCAAAACCCTGGAAAACGGTGAAGTGCGTGCTCTGGCCGTTAAAGTCGGTGACAAGGTTGTATTCGGCCCTTACTCCGGCAGCAACACTGTGAAAGTTGACGGCGAAGACCTGCTGGTCATGGCCGAGAACGAGATTCTCGCCGTTCTGGAAGCGTGATTTTTCCGCTTACTTTCCCGTTACTCCAAAGAATTTAAGGATTATCGATCATGGCTGCTAAAGAAGTTAAATTCGGCGATTCCGCCCGCAAGAAAATGCTCGTTGGTGTCAACGTCCTGGCTGACGCGGTAAAAGCGACCCTGGGCCCGAAAGGCCGTAACGTGATCATCGAGAAGAGCTTCGGCGCTCCGACCATCACCAAGGACGGCGTTTCCGTCGCCAAAGAAATCGAACTTGAAGACCGTTTCGAAAACATGGGCGCGCAGCTGGTCAAAGACGTTGCCTCCCGTGCCAACGATGACGCTGGTGACGGTACTACCACCGCTACCGTTCTGGCTCAGGCTATCGTTAACGAAGGCTACAAGGCCGTCGCTGCTGGCATGAACCCAATGGACCTGAAGCGCGGCATCGACAAGGCGACCATCGCCATTGTTGCCGAGCTGAAAAACCTGTCCAAGCCATGCGCTGACACCAAGGCTATCGCTCAGGTAGGCACCATCTCCGCCAACTCCGACGGCTCCATCGGCGACATCATTGCCGAAGCCATGGAAAAAGTCGGCAAAGAAGGCGTGATCACCGTTGAAGAAGGCACTGGCCTGGAAAACGAACTGTCGGTTGTAGAAGGCATGCAGTTCGACCGTGGCTACCTGTCCCCGTACTTCGTCAACAAGCCAGACACCATGGTTGCCGAGCTGGACAGCCCGCTGATCCTGCTGGTCGACAAAAAGATCTCCAACATCCGCGAAATGCTGCCAGTACTGGAAGCCGTTGCCAAAGCTGGCCGTCCACTGCTGATCGTTTCCGAAGACGTTGAAGGCGAAGCCCTGGCGACCCTGGTTGTGAACAACATGCGTGGCATCGTTAAAGTCGCAGCCGTCAAGGCTCCAGGCTTCGGCGACCGTCGCAAGGCCATGCTGCAGGACATCGCCGTTCTGACCGGCGGTACCGTTATCTCCGAAGAGATCGGCCTGAGCCTGGAAAGCGCCACCCTGGAAAACCTGGGCAGTGCCAAGCGCGTGACCATCTCCAAAGAAAACACCATCATCGTTGACGGTGCTGGCGTTGAGCAGGACATCCAGGCTCGCATCACTCAGATCCGTGCCCAGGTTGCCGAGACTTCGTCCGACTACGACCGTGAAAAACTGCAAGAGCGTCTGGCCAAGCTGTCCGGCGGCGTCGCAGTGATCAAGGTTGGCGCGGGTTCCGAAGTTGAAATGAAAGAGAAGAAAGCCCGCGTTGAAGACGCCCTGCACGCTACCCGTGCAGCCGTTGAAGAAGGCGTGGTACCTGGCGGTGGCGTTGCGCTGATCCGTGCTCTGGAAGCCTTGACCGGTCTGAAAGGCGACAACGCCGATCAGGACGTGGGTATCGCTGTTCTGCGTCGTGCCGTTGAAGCACCACTGCGCCAGATCGCTGCCAACTCCGGCGACGAGCCAAGCGTGGTGGTCAACGAAGTCAAGAACGGCAAAGGTAACTACGGTTACAACGCTGCGACTGGCGTCTACGGCGACATGATCGAAATGGGCATCCTGGACCCTACCAAGGTGACTCGTTCCGCGCTGCAAGCAGCCTCCTCCATTGGTGGCCTGGTTCTGACCACCGAAGCTGCAATCGCTGACAAGCCGAAGCCTGAAGGCGCAGCTGGCGGCGGCATGCCAGACATGGGCGGCATGGGTGGCATGGGCGGCATGATGTAAGCCAGCCTTACCCCCGTACTGAAAAAGCCCCGCCTGCAGTGATGCAGGCGGGGCTTTTTTATTGCCGGTTACTAAGCGGGGCCGTGCCTTTGTAGTGAGCGGGCTCGCCCCGCGCCGCGGTCTATCAGGCGCCCCACATTTTCCTGACACACCGCCGCGCGGTGCAAGCCCGCTCACTACGGTCAGCGGTTGGTCAGTTGCGGGGTTGTGTCCTTGGGCGCTTTCCAGCTGAGCAACTGCTGCTTGAACCCATAACTGGCCCCCTGGTAATAGGTGATCGCGCGCTGGATCAACGGATCATCGCTGCCCACCCGCAGCTCCTGACTATCGCCCAGCGCTTGGTCATGGCGACGCAGCCCAAAACGCGGGCTGAGGATCGCCAGGTCCTTGCCGTCAAACAAACCCAGGTGCTGGTAATTACCCACCACCACGCGCGGTAGCAACGGGTTGTCCTGCAACAGGTTGCGGCCAAAGAAGGTCGACTCGTAGCTCAGGTTGATCAAGCCCAGCAATGTTGGCGCAAGGTCGATCTGGCTGGCCAGTTGTGCACTTTCCCGCGCTTCGATCAGCTTGGGCGCATAGATGAACAACGGGATCTGGTAGTTGGTGATGGGCAGGTCTTCCTTGCCCGCGCTGCCGGCGGTGTGGTCGGCGACGAAGATGAAGATCGTATTGTCGAACCACGGCTTCTGGCGCGCCGCCGTGAGGAACTCGCCGATGGCGTGGTCGGTGTATTTCACCGCGCCGTCACGGCCGTTGCCAGACTTGATATCGATGCGCCCGTCCGGGTAGGTGTAAGGGCGGTGGTTGGAGGTGGTCATCAGTTGCAGCAAGAACGGCTGCTGCTTGGCATAGTCGGCATCCGCCAGTTTCAGGGTTTGCCGGTATAGGTCTTCGTCGGCCATGCCCCAAGCGTTTTTGAACGAAATCTCCGATTCAGCCACGCTGCTCTGGTCCACGACCCGATAACCGTTGCCGCTGAAAAACGCGTTCATGTTATCGAAGTAACCGCGCCCGCCGTAGACGAACACGCTGTCGTAGCCGATGGCACTCAACTGCTGGCCGAGGCTGGCGAAGCCACTTTCACGGCCGATGCGCTTGACGATCGAGCGCCCGGGCGTGGGGGGAATGGCCAGGGTGATTGCCTCCAGGCCGCGATCGGTGCGGGTGCCGGTGGCGTAGAAGTTATTGAAGTACAGGCTCTGCTGGCGCAAGGCGTCCAGGTTGGGCGTGAGGTTGCGCCCGTCGCCATTGCTGCCCATGTACTTGGCGCTGAAGCTTTCGATGGTCACCAGCACGATGTTGGGTTTGCGCAGCGTGCCGGGGTTGGTGATGGCACGGCGGATGTCCAGCGGGTCCTTGCCGATGAAGCGGGCGTTGGGTTCGCTGAGTTCGGCGCGCAACTGCTTGGCGACCACGTCGGCGGGCAGGCTTTTATAGAACTGCGTGTAGTCCAGTTCGTTGTTCCGGAACGCTGCAAAAAACTGGTACGGGCCATTGCTCGCCAGTTCGTTCTTGTAGGCATTGCCGCCTTGGGCGCGGGGGCTGTCCTGGCTGATCAGTTGCAGGCTGAGCCCGGCAACCAGCAACAGGCCCAGTGCATTCAGCAGACGACCACGCAGCGGCGGCAGCGGGGCACTCATCGCCGCATTGAATGGCTTGCGCAGGACCAGGCTCAGCACAATGGCGAGCATCGCCAACAAGCTGAGCAGCTTGCCGATCGGGTAGGACTCCAGCAGGTTGTTCAAGACCTCGTTGGAATACACCAGGTAGTCGACGGCAATAAAGTTGAAGCGTACGCCGAACTCATCCCAGAACAGCCATTCGGCAACGGCGGTAAACAGCATGGCAAACAGGCTGACCGTCAGTACCGCCTGCAGGAACCAGCGATGGCCACGGCGGCGCCACAATGCGGGCGGGCACAGCAGCAAATACAGCCCTAACGGCAACGCCGCATAGGTCAAGAAGCCCAAGTCATAGAGCACGCCCACGCCAAACACCGGCAGCAAATTGCCACCGACTTCGTCCAGGTGAGTGACGAGCAACACACTGCGAGTGAGCAGGAAAACAACCAGCCAGGCGCCGGTGACGAGCAGCAAATAGCGCATAGGCGCCGTTCTGAGAAACCCCATGTCTACATTCCTTATATCAATGGGCGGCGATCTTCGCCCTGACACTGTAGTCAGTTTGTGAAGCTATAGTGAAAATCTCGTTCAACTAAAATATCGGTTGAAAACCTTAATCGACGGGCCTTCCAGGTCTATCCCTGAGCCGCACTTGGCCTTAAGCTGCGTGAGCCAACACGGCCGTTACCGCGTACGGAGACACTGCCCATGCGAATTTTATTGGTTGAAGACAACCGCGATATTCTGGCCAATCTGGCGGATTACCTGGGGCTAAAAGGCTATACCGTGGATTGCGCGCAGGACGGTTTGTCGGGCTTGCACCTGGCCGCCACCGAACATTACGACTTGATCGTGCTCGACATCATGCTGCCGGGTATCGATGGCTATACTTTGTGCAAACGCCTGCGCGAAGACGCACGCCGCGACACCCCGGTGATCATGCTCACCGCTCGCGACCAACTGGATGACCGGCTGCAGGGCTTTAAGTCCGGCGCCGACGACTACTTGCTCAAACCGTTCGCCCTGTCGGAACTGGCGGCCCGCATCGAAGCCGTTTTGCGCCGTGCCCAGGGCGGCGGGCGACGTGCCCTGCAAGTCGGCGACCTGAGCTATGACCTTGATACGTTGGAAGTCACCCGCGAAGGGCGCCTGCTCAAGCTCAACCCGGTCGGCCTGAAATTGCTGGCGGTGTTGATGCAAAAGAGCCCGCACGTGCTACGCCGCGAGATCCTCGAAGAAGCGCTGTGGGGCGATGACTGCCCGGACAGCGACAGCCTGCGCAGCCACGTTCACCAATTGCGCCAAGTGATCGATAAGCCGTTCGCCAAGCCGTTGCTGCAAACGGTGCACGGTGTGGGTTATCGCCTGGCCGAGGGTCGTGATGGAGTTTAAGCAGAGCCTTGCCCAGCGGATCATCATCGCCTTTGCGTTGATGAGCGCACTGGTAGCGGGGGCCTTCGCCATGGGCATTGTCGCCACCGTGCATTTGGTGGAAGAGAAGCTGATCTCGGCTGGCCTGGGCGGTGACTTGCAACGCCTGCTGCTGATGGACAGCGTCGAAGACTGGAGCCACCGGCCTGAGCCGGACCAGCTGTTTTATTTCAGCGGTGGGCGCGGTGATTTCGAGTTGCCCAAGGACCTGCGACACCTGGAGCCGGGTTTTCACGAAGTGTTCCGCGAGGCGCTGTCGTACCACGCCATGGTGGAAGTGGTCGACGGCCGGCGCTATGTGCTGTTGCAAGACCAAAGCGATTTTGAAGAGCGTGAGCGCGTGCTGTTCGCCGTGGTGCTGGTTGGCTTTGTGCTCAGCCTGGCACTGGCGGTGTTCCTCGGCTGGGTGCTGGCACGCAAGGTGATGGCTCCGGTGGTCCGCCTGGCCCGCCAGGTTCGCCATCGTGACCAGTTGCTGGGCCTGGCGCCGCCCTTGGCGCCTGACTACGCCGCTGACGAAGTGGGCGAGTTGGCCGTGGCCTTCGACGCCACCCTGGGCCGGTTGCGCCAGGCGCTGAACCGCGAGCAGTTGTTTACCAGCGATGTGAGCCACGAGTTGCGCACCCCCTTGATGGTACTGGCCAGTTCCTGCGAATTGCTCCTGGAGAACCCGGCCATCGACCAGCGCGGTCGCAACCAGGTCGAGCGAATTGCCCGGGCGTGTGAGGAAATGCGCGAACTGGTGCAGACCTTCCTGATGCTCGCCCGTGCCCAGCACGATAACGGCGCCATGTCGCCTCAGGTCAGCCTCTCCCAGGTGGCCGACGACCTGCTTGGCATCTGGCGTGAACCTATCGAACGCAAGGGCCTGGAGCTGATCTACCAGCCTGGCCAGCCGCTGGATACGCGCTATAACACGACGTTCCTGCATGCGGTCATGGGCAACCTGTTGCGCAATGCCTTGCACTACACCGAGCACGGGTTTATCCGCTTGACCCTGGAGCCCAGTGGTTTTGTGGTGGAAGACTCCGGCGTGGGCATCCCCGAAGACAAGCGCGAAGCGATGTTCGAGCCGTTTGTACGTGGCAGCGAGAAGCGCGGTGATGGCCTGGGCCTTGGGCTTTCACTGGTGCAGCGCATCTGCGAGAACCAGGGCTGGAGCGTCAGCCTCAGTACCATGGAGCCTAACGGCTGCCGCTTCCACGTCGAGTTGAGCCAGGTCAAACCCTGAGCCCCCTCCCTGCCGCTATCCTGCGGCAGATCCCCACCTTTTCGGCGAAGATGGCCCCATGCCACTGCTTGTATCTGTAAAGTCTTGAAATGTATGGGATTGGACAGGACAAGTTTTTCACAACGGGTTGACCTGTTGATCACAGTTCGCTGCTTAAGGTTGTAGGCATCAGCAACTGGAGATCCGTTGATGTCTACCCCGACCAAACTCGAATTTTCTGAAAAGTACGACGATCAGCACGCTCAGAAATATTTGCTCAAGCATCAGGACAATCTGGCTCGCCGGTTGTCCCACAAACGCGACGAGCAATTGGCGCGTGGTGCACTGGCGATGGCTGGTGAGCCCGGCCTGGTGCTGGACCTGCCTTGCGGGGCGGGGCGTTTCTGGCCGTTACTGGCCGAAAAACCCAACCGTGTGATTATCGGGGCCGACAATTCAGCGTCGATGTTAAAGGTTGCTACAGCCGCCCAGCCCGCCGATGTGGTGAAACGGGTACGGCCCTTGCAGACATCTGCCTTTGATATCGATCTGCCCGATAACTCGGTCGACAGCATTTTTTGCATGCGCTTGATGCACCACATTGGTGAGCCTGCGCATCGGTTGGCGATTTTGAAGGAATTTCAGCGGGTTACCCGTGACAGCGTGATTATTTCGCTGTGGGTGGATGGCAATTTCAAGGCATGGAAGCGCAAGCGCACCGAAGCGAAACGTCGCGAGAAAGGTGAGCAGGAAGGTTACCAAAACCGCTTTGTGCTACCGGCTGCTACTGTTGAGGCAGAGTTTGAGCAGGCCGGTTTCCGTGTTCAGGAATCCCTGGACTTCATACCGCTCTACGCCATGTGGCGAGTGTATGTCTTGCGTAAGAGGTAACAGGATGGCAGTTGAGTGCGCAGTAGGCAGTCATGTAGCTCCCGAAGAACGATTCGATTTTTTCTGGCGCCAGCAGGGCGAGTGGGTGGAAGAGCCTAACCGTCGGCGCGGCGGTGAAAGTGGTGTGCAACGGGTGATCAGCCCCAATGGCCGTTTGCTCTACAGCAAGCGCCAGACCGGGCATATCTACCGCAGCCTGTTGCACCCTTTTGGACGCCCGACGGTTTTGCGCGAACGTGACGCCCTCAAGGGCCTGCGTTTACTCGATGTGCGGGTCCCGGAGTTGGTGTTCTGCGAGGCGCGTCGCGACCCGGAGCATCAGTGGAAGGCCCTGTTGGTGACCGCATCCCTGGACGGTTTCGACGAGATCGAAAACTGGTACGCCGCCGGTGGGCGTGAGCAGTACGGCGAACAGGTTCACGAGCGTTTGCTCAAGGAACTGGCGGGCACCCTGGCGCGCATGCACAAGGGCCGTTGGCAGCATGGTTGCCTCTACATCAAGCACATTTTTGTGCGGGTAACGGGTGAGGGTGACTCGGCCAATGTGGAGGTGGCGCTGCTGGATTTTGAGAAGTGTCGCCAACGTTTGACCGCTTATCGGGCCGCCTCCCACGACATGCTGCAATTGCGCCGCCATTCGTCGTGGAACAGCACCGACTGGAAAAAACTCAGCTACTTTTACGAGACGGCGTTTGGCAGCGCTATCAAGGGTTTAACCAGATGAAGCTAGAAATAGCACGAGGTTTGTTTCTGGTCGGGGCATTGGGCATTGCAGCCCTCGCCCTGGCGGCGTGGGAGCAGCCTCGCACACAGGTTCTGCATGCGGTGCAAGGTGGCGGGCAATGCCTGTTGCCACGCGTCGCCAAGGCCAGTGTGGCGGTCAAACCCGATCATGAGCTGTTGCTGTTCATGTTCGGGATGTCTCAAGGCATGAGGCCGCAAAGTTGAAATTATTCAAACCCCCGGAGAAGGGCCTTGCGATGCGAGGCCCTTTTTTTTGCCTTGAATACCCTGGCGTCAGACCAGGTGCAGGTGGTTGTCCCAAAGCCCGGTCGGCAGCTCCAGTGGTTTGGCCACCAACGGTTTCTGGCGGCAGTCGTAGAAACGGCAGCGCCCCTGGCCTGAGGTGACAACAAACCCATCGGCCACCGCACCCACGCCGGCGCAATCGGGCAGCGGCCCATCCAGGCGCAGCTCACCGCTGTCCATGTCCCAGATAAAGAAGCGATTGCCACGCGGTGCCGTCAGCGCCACCAGCCGCAGCTCACTGTGTACCGCAACGCTGGCGGTGTAGTGCCCCATGGCCTGCAACTGCTCATCAGCCACCGGAAACGCCACGAACGGTTGCCCTGGACGCTTGATCGCCAGCAGCTCGGAACGCTCCTGGGACGGCCCCATGAATTGCTGCCCGGTGAGGATCGTGCCATCGCTGGCGATCCCCATATGCCGCACGCTGTTCATCTGCTGGCCGAGGGTTTCCTTGCTGATCAGCGTCCCGTCGCGGTGCATCAGCACCAGGCTCGGTTCCATGGCGTTGAGGTTCATCTCCACGCGGCTTTCGGCCTCGGTGCGAATGCCACCGTTGGCCACAATCAGGGTTTCGCCGTCGGGCATCCAGGACACCTGGTGCGGGCCTATGCCATGGGTGGAAATCTCACCTGTATGCACCAGCCGCTCGCCTTCGAATTTATACACGCCGAGCAGGCCACGGCCGGGGTCGGACGTGTCGTTTTCGGTGGCATACAGCCACTCGCCGCCCTTGTGAATGACCGCGTGGCCATAGAAGTGACGATTGGCCTTGGAGGTGATCGTTTGCAGCAGCGTGCCATCGCGCAGGTCAATCAGGTAACTCTCGGTGCCCGGGCGACGGGCGACAAACAGCGCAATTGGCAGCGTCGGATGGTTGATGATGTCGTGGCAGCGTTGGCCGACCTGGGTGGCAAACACGGGTTTACCGTCCAGGCGGTACCCTACGGCATAGTGCTTGCCGTCCGCATCATCCCGTGCCGACAGCAGCAGCGGGCCCTTGTCTTTGCTTTTAAACAGCGTCCAGCCACCCAAAGTAATCGCACTGAGCAGCACGCTGCCAACGGCCAAAGCCTGTCGCCTGAGCATCATCAGTCACCGTCGTTGGCGTTAAAGCCCAGTTGAATGCCTAGCGCCTTGGCCAGCTCGCCTTCGTGCAGGCGGTGGACGACGTTGAGGCTGTCATAGAGGTCGTTGAGTTGCTGGCGCCCGGCATCGTCGGCCAACAACTCATTGAGGGTGCGCTGGTTGCTGGCAAACAGTTTGAGGGAGGCGGCGTAGGCGGCGTCGATCTTGTCAGCCAATGGCTTCTGGTCCGACGGCAACAGGCCACGCAGGCCCTTGTTGTCGATGCCGACCCATACGGTCTGAGCGGCGGCCAGGCTGGCTTCGAGGCTTTGCAGGGACGACTCGCTGCGCCACGCATCGGCCTGGAACGGCTGCGGGATGCCCTTGGTCTGGCGGCCCATCGGCGTGCCGAGTTTCTTCTTGAGCGTGTCCAGTGCGGTTACCTGCACGCGCAACAGATCGGCGATGGCCTCGTGGGAATCGGCGTAGCGCTGGTTCGGAAACTTGGTCATCTGCGCGAGCATGCCGTCGGTGCTGTTCCAGCTGGCCAGGATCTCTTCGGCCAGGGCTTTCTGGCGCTCGCCAATGGCCACCAGCAGCGGGCAGTAACGGGCTTTCTGGGCTTCGTCAGCGACGTCGGTCTTGGCGTCGTAGAGGATGTATTCGTAGGCCGACAGGCCTTGTACCACAACGCTGGATTTGGCCAGCGCTGCGCCATCGATCTGTGGCTGGGCGGTGACCAGTTGTTCAACCTGGCGACCGACCAGGTTTTTCTTGTCCGGCCAGAACTGCACTTGCCACGAACGGTTGCCTTCGGCCAGCGGGCCGATCAGCAGCGGTTGCAACTCGGCCCAAGCCTTTTGTGCGTGCAGGAAATCGGCGCGGGCGGTCTCCAGGCTTTCCTTGCCCTGGCAGTAGGCGAGGGCGCTGACGGCCAGTTGGCGGTCGGCTTCGACCCAGCGGCTGTAGGTCGGCAGGATCACTTGCTTGGCGATGGCCGCCGAGGTCACGGCCTGCGGGTCTTGTGGCGAGCAGGCGCCCAGTGCGAGGGCGGCCAGGCTGGTGAACAACAACTTGGGACGGAACATGTAGAGCTCCCTTCTGTAATTGGGGCAACGCTTATAAAGAATTCAGGAACGCCAGCAACGCAGCGCGCTGCTCGGCATTAAAGGACAGCACATGCTGCTGCGCCGCGTGTGCTTCACCGCCGTGCCACAGCACGGCTTCGAGCATGTTGCGGGCGCGGCCGTCATGCAAAAACTGGGTATGGCCACTCACGGTTTGCGTCAGGCCAATGCCCCACAGCGGCGCGGTGCGCCAATCGCGGCCACCGGCCTTGAATTCGCTGCGGTTGTCGGCGAGGCCTTCGCCCATGTCGTGCAACAACAGGTCGCTGTAGGGGTGGATCACCTGGTTGGCCAGCTCAGGCTCGGCGGCAGTCGCGGCCGTGGTGAACGACGGTTTGTGACAACCCTGGCAGCCGGCCTGGTAAAACAGGTTCTTGCCGGCCAGTACCTGCGGCGTGTTGACGCCTCGGCGAGCGGGTACGGCCAGGTTGCGCGTGTAGAACAGCACCAAGCGCAGGATATTGTCGCTGACTTCCGGCTCGCCATCCGGGCCATTGCCATTGGGCGCCTGTTTGCAGGCGACTTGTGCATCGGTGCAATCATCAAAGGGTCTCAGTGACGTGGTGAGGCCCATATCACCAGAAAATGCGTGAACATTTTGTTGATTGAGGTTTGGCTGCCCGGCTTTCCAGCCAAATCGCCCGAGGACGGTGGTGTGCTGGGCGTCGTCCCATACCCGGTTGGCGCGGCCGATGAGGGCTTCCTTGTCGGCGGTTTTTGGGTCGGTGTTGCGCAGGATGTCGGCGTCGCTGATGGCTTCCAGCAGCCCCAGGCCGATCATGGGCGGCGCAATTCGCGCGGAAAAAAGTGTATCTGGATGCATCGGGCCGTAGCCGAGCTGGGAGATTTGCAGGTTGGGCTTGCGCAACTCGACAACGGTGCCGTCCTTGAACGTGACGTTGACCGGTGTGTAGTCCACCCGCACTTTGCCTTCCGGAGCCACGCCGGGCACGGCCATGTCCTGCAGTTGACCGCCGTAGACCGGCTCGGGCACCACGCCGATCTGTTCGATGACCTTGGCATAGGCCGGCGTGCCCGGGATCGACAGGCGCACCAGCATCGACACCGCGTTGGGTGCGTCGGGCAGCGGCGGATGGCCACGGCCGTCTTTGATATGGCAGTTCTGGCAGGCATTGGTGTTGAACAGCGGGCCCAGACCATCCCGTGCGGTGGTGGTGGACGGCGCGATCACCCACGGGCTGCGAAAGAAGCTGTTGCCGACGCTGAAGTCCAGACGGCGGGTAGGGGGCAGGTTGGCCGAGGGTAGGGAGAACGCGTTCTGGTCGCGCTTGTTCACCGTCGTGGCGCCACCGCTGCGCGATTCACCCGGCTCGGCCTTGGTGAAGCGAGGGGCGTCATCGCAGGCCGTGAGGCTCAAGGCCATCAATGCTGCGGACAGGCGAAAAAGCGAACGGAACATCGAGTTTCCTGAACGGCGGCTGAAAATAAGGTCGCAAAGTCTAACAGGGCGGGGCGGATTGAATAAGAGCAATTATCGTTTGGTCCAATCCGATTCAATCCCGCTAGAATGGCCGCACATTTTTCTCTGGAGGTGGCCAATGCAGGCTCTCGACGCTTTGCTCAACCGTGTTTCCGTGCCGCGTTTGCTGGAGCCGGCGCCGACCCAGGAGCAGCGCGACGTGCTGTTCGCCGCCGCCATGCGCGCGCCTGACCACGGCCAACTGCGCCCATGGCGTTTCCTCACTGTGGAAGGCGCCGCCCGCGAGCAAATGGGCACGCTGCTGGCCGAGGCCGCCCGCCTGCAAGACGCCGACGCGCCGCAAGCGGTGATCGACAAGGCCCAGAACGGCCCGCTGCGTGCGCCGTTGGTGGTGGTGGTGATTGCACGGTTGCAGGAGCACTTCAAGGTGCCCAAGTCCGAGCAACTGTTGGCCGCCGCCTGTGCAGCCCACGGGATCCTGCTGGCGGCCTACGCCCAGGGGATCGGTGCGGTGTGGCGCACCGGTGAATTGTCCTACTCAGCCCACGTCGCCAAAGGCCTCGGGCTGACGGCGGATGAGGAAGTGATTGGCTTCCTGTACCTGGGCACGCCGCAGAACCCGCCGCGCACGGCGGGCAAAGAAGACGTAGCAGCGTTCGTCCAGGCCTGGCCCGGGCGTTAATCTGTAGGAGCCGGCTTGCCGGCGATAGCGGTGTGTCAGCCAATAGAGTCATTGCTGACCCACCGCCATCGCGGGCAAGCCCGGCTCCCACAGGGTTTAGCGTGGGGTTTGAATAAGCGGTCAGACCTTGAACTGGTCCATCAGCGTCATCTGCTGCGTCGCCAGGGCATTGAGCTGGCTGCTGATGGCCGCCGACTCAGTGGCCTGGCCGGTCAGGGTTTCGGTCACGGTGCGGATCGCCGAGACGTTGCGGTTGACCTCTTCGGCCACGGCGCTCTGTTGTTCGGCGGCGCTGGCGATCTGCAGGTTCATGTCGCTGATCACCGTCACCGCATCGCTGATCTTGCCCAAGGCCTGCACGGCTTGATGGATCTGCCCGGCGTTGCTTTGCGCTTGGCTCTGGCTGGAATGCATGGTTGCCACCACCCCTCGGGTGCCAGTCTGGATGCGTTCGATCACCAGGCGGATTTCCTCAACGGAGTCCTGCGTGCGCTTGGCCAGGTTGCGCACTTCGTCAGCCACCACCGCAAAACCCCGGCCGCTTTCCCCGGCGCGGGCCGCTTCGATGGCAGCGTTGAGTGCCAATAGGTTGGTCTGTTCGGCGATGCTGCGGATCACTTCCAGCACTGAACCGATCTGCTCGCTGTTCACCGCCAGGGCTTCGACTTCGCTCACCGCCTTACTGACTTCTTCGGCCAGGGTGGTGATGTCACGTGTGCTCTGCTCAATGATCGACATGCCTTCACGCGCCGACTGGTCAGCTCCGCGTGCCGCACTCGCGGCATTGGATGCGCTGTTGGCCACATCGTGGGCGGTGGCACTCATCTCGTTGGACGCGGTGGCCACTTGGTCGATTTCGCGGAACTGCACTTGCATGCCTTCGCTGGTCTGGCGTGCGATGGCCGAGGACTGGTCGGCGGTGCCACGGGCTTCGGTGATGCTTTGCTTGATCTGCGCGATGGTCGGTTGCAGCTTGTCGAGGAAACGGTTGAACCAGTTGGCCAGCTCGCCCAATTCATCCTTCTTGGCGTAGGCCAGGCGCTGGGTGAGGTCGCCTTCGCCGCTGGCGATGTTCTTGAGCATGGCCGCCACGTTGTTAATGGGGCGGGTGACGCCGGTTGCGGTCAGCCAGATCAGCAGCAAGCCGAGCAAGGCGGCCGCAGCGCCGACCAGCAATGCCTTGAAGGTGGAGGCGGCCTGGGCTTTGTTGAGCACGCCTTGCAGCTTCACGGTATCGGCCAGCATCACGTCTTTGGGCAGCTTGATTACGATGCCCCAGGCTTTGGCGTCGGCAATCGGCTTGACCGGGTACACGGCGCGGATGGTGTCGTCCTGTTCACGGATCATCTGTGTGTTACTGGCCAGCAACTGCACAATCTCTTTGCCTTCGGCGCCGATGGTGTCGATCAGGTTCTTGCCGACTTTGTCCGGTTGGCCGCTGTAGGCCGCGATCAAGCCGGTACCGGCCAGGATTTCCAGGTGCGCCGCACCATCGAACAGTTCTTTTTGCGCAGCGTCCGTCACGGCCTGCAGGGTGTTGAGGGCGATATCGATCCCCACCACGCCAATCACTTTACCGTCTACCAGCAAGGGCAGGGCGATGGTGGTCATCAGCATCGATTTGCCGGCCACTTCGTCGGCGTAAGGGTCCAGCAGGCACACATTGCGGGTGTCCCGTGGGCAGGTGTACCAGATGTTGTAGGGCGTACCGCTGAGGTTGGGGGTGGTCTTGGTCAGGTCATCCTCAACCATGATGGTGTTCAAGCCGTCGCCGCCGGCGCGGCTCCAGTAGCTGGAGAAGCGGCCTTTTTCATTGGAGACGCGTGCCTTGTCGTCGATGAACTCGCTGTCCTTGCCATCCAGGCCGTTGGGTTCGAAGGACAGCCAGATGCCGAGCACCTTGCTGTTGCGCTCGAACGTGGTCTTGAGGCTTTGGTTGAGTTCTTCACGCAGGGCGCCGGCTTCAAGCCCGCGCTTGGCGGCGGTGGTGCGCAAGCCTTTGATCTGGTCGGCCAGCGCGGTGATGACGATCAGGTTTTCACCGAAGGTTTTCTGCAACTGCACCGCTTGTTCCGCGGCCTTGGCTTGCAACAGGTTTTGCACGCTGTGGGTGAGCATCCGCGAGCTTGAATCACTGACCACTCGGTTGTTCTGATCGGCCTCGTACAGGTTGACCCCCACCACCAGCGCGATGACGCCCAAGAGGCACAGGCCGGACAGCAGCACGATTTTCAAGCGGATTGAGAGGGTGTCGAACATAGGTTCACTCGCGTATGGACTTGTTGGAATGCAAGCAGGGCGAGCCAAGTCCATTCGGCGCTATATCCGGAACATCGGCGTTACGGGATGTTTCATGAGGGGAAGGCGATGAGCGGTAGGCAAAAGGCTACACGCAGCGTTATACGGGGGCTGCAAGCCGTTCCGGGCGGGACCAGATCCACAGGTTGCCCAGGCTCATCCCGGCAATGGCCAGGTACACCGGCCAGCCGTGTTCGAGCATGACCAGCATCAGCACGGCGCAGACCAACATGCTGATGGTGGCGCTGATTTTGGCGCGGCGCGCGATGATCTTGCCGTTGCGCCAGTTGAACAGGATCGGCCCGAACAACCGGTGGTTTTCCAGCCAGGCACTCAGGCGCGGCGAACTTTTGGTAGCGGCCCAGGCGGCGAGCAGGATGAATTCGGTGGTGGGCAAACCAGGGATGACAATCGCCACCAACCCGATGCCCAGGCTGACGTAGGCCAGCAGGCCGAAGAGGATCTGCGCGATTTTCGAGGTGGATTGGGTTTTGCCGGTCATGGGGAGTGATTTGCAGAGAGAGGGATTACACCCATTGTAGGAGCCGGCTTGCCGGCGATGAGGCCTTTGAAATCAGCGCAAGGCTGATGGCCTTATCGCCGGCAAGCCGGCTCCTACAGGGAGTGTTGAATCAGGCGAGTTCAGGGGCGCTAGCGTACGCCTGTTCCAGTAGCACGGTGAAGCGCACGAACGCGTCGATTGCACCTTTTTCCACCGCTGCTTCTTCTTCGGCGCTGAATTCCAGGCCGTCGAGGGTGCGGGTGAAGCTTTTCCAGCCTTCGGCACGACCACCGGCCGGCTCACCAAGGTGGCGGGCGCCGAAGGTTTCGCTCAGGCCCAGGCCCACGGCACGTTTGATCAGGAACGCAGCGCCCAGCTTGGAACCTTCGGACACAAACAGCCAGCCCAGGGCTTCGGCCTTGCTCGGGTTTTTCACCGCGCCGGCAACAGGGGGCGGTACGTCGGTGTCCAGGTCGCCCAGGTCCAGTTTGGCGGCTTCGGCGCGGCAGCGCTCGGCCAGGTCCGGCACAATCTTGATCAACTCGGCGTCGTTGTACAGCGCAACCAGTTCCGATTGGAACAGGTACTGTGCCACCACGAAACGGGCAAAGTTGGCCCGGGTTTCAAACGGCGCGTGAGCCTTGACCAGGGCGTCGAGCTTGGTGTGTGGCTCGTTGGTGATCTGGTTCAGGCGCTGGGAGCGCAGGCTTGGGCGTTCTGCGGTAGGGGAAGCGGTCATGGGGAAAGTCCTTGAGAAGGGTAGCGCCTTGTGGCTCTAAAGAGAGCTGTTATCAACTAGACGAACAAGAAGACGCAGCACAGTAAAAAATCCTCACCCCGCCGATGAAATTCCAGCGGGGTGAGGCGGGCGTTATCAGATGTCCCAGATCAGGTTGATCGCAAAGTTTCGGCCCGGCTGGGTCAAACGGTCGAGATTGGCGGGCGCGGTCACGCCGGCTTCGCCGACACCGTCGTAGCTGCGCACGTCATCCCAGTTCCAGTACTTCTTGTCGGTCAGGTTGTAGACGCCACCGTTGATGGTCACGTCGTCGGTGACTTTGTAGAAGGCGGTCAGGTCCAGCACGCCAAAGCCCGGGGTCTTGAAGGGGGCGCTGGTGCTGCCGTCGGGTGCGTGGAAGGTGGTGCTGTCCACACGGTTCTGCTTTTTCACCAGGGTCCAGCTCAGCAGGCCGCCGTAGTTGTCCTGGTCGTAACCCAGGCCGAACACGCCTTTGAGCGGGTTGACGCTGTTTAGCGGCTCGCCGTTGTCGTCGTTGCGGCCATAGGTGTAACCGACGGAACCCTGGGTGTAGAGGCCTTGCGGTGCACCGAACGCATCAAGGTTCAGGCGGCCCTTGGCTTCGATGCCCTTGATGGTGGCGTGCTTGATGTTGTTGGCTTCGAACTGCTGCACGGTGCCGCCGGCAACTGAGGCGTCTTCGTCAATGAAGTCGCGGTATTTGTTGTAGAACACGGCGATGTCGAACGAGCCCTCGTCGAAGTTGCCGCGAATCCCGGTTTCAATGCCTTTGCTGGTTTCCGGCTTGAGGTTCGGGTTGGGCTCGACGGTGTAGCCCTGGTTCAGGTTTTCGAAACGGCCATACAGTGCTTTCGCCGAGGGCGTGCGAAAACCTTCGGCGTATTGGCCGAACCAGGTGTAATGGTCGGTCAGCGCGTAGGTCAGGCCGAATTTGGGTGTGACACGGTGCCAGGTTTTGTCGGCGTCGCTGTGGTCATAGATCCGCGTCGGGTCAACGGTGTTGAGGAACTCTTCGGTCAGCTTGGGCTTGAGCTGGGTGTAGTCGTAACGCACGGCCGGCAGGAAGGTCCATTTGTCCCAGGTGATCTGGTCCTGGGCGAACAGCGAATAGGTGTTGATGGTCGGGTCCGGGAAGTCGCTGGCCTTTTTCACGCTGTCGCTGGCCTGTGGGCTCGGCGCGCCAATGGCCGTGCAACCGCCGCCGACGGCCAGGCAGGTCGCGCCGCCTTCGCGGGAGCCGGTGACTTTTTGTTGTTTCAGGGTGGTGCCGTAGGTCACCTGATGATCGGTTTCGCCGATGCTGAAGGCCTTGTCCAACTGCGCGTCGAATACCCACTGTTTTTCTTCATACAGGGTTTCGCGGGTGCGCAACACGCGGCGTGAGGGTTGGTAGATCTCGGCAGTGGTCTGGTCGGTCTTGGCGATCTGGTAGTTGAGGCTGGTCTTGATGTGATCGGCAATCGGCGAGTCGAGGGCGAAGCGGTTTTCAATGGCGAAACGTTCACGGGTGATGGTGTCGTTACCCGAACGTGCACGGTAGAAGTTGAAGCCACGGCCGCCGGTGAACGGGCCGCCCACAGCGTTTTTCAGGTTCACGTCGCGGTCGTCCTTGAACTTCTCGTAGGTGAGGCCCAGGCGGTTGTCATCGCCGTAGTTCCAGCCCAGTTTGGCCAGCACGTTGGTGGTGCGCGCATCTTCCGGGTTGGCGCCGGTGCGGGCGAGGCCGGTGGCGTTGTTGCCATCGTAGGATTCCATCTCGTGGCCATTGCGCTGGCTCAGGTGCAGCAAACCGTCGAAGTCCTGCACGCGTCCGGCGACGGTGCCGGAGGTCAGCCAGCTGTCGTCGGCCGAGCTGTAGCCGGTTTTCAAGCGGGCGCCGTAGTCCTGGCCGGGCTTGATGATGTCATCCGAGTCGAGGGTGAAATAGCTGACGGCGCCGCCGATGGCGCTGCTGCCGTACAGGGCCGAGGCCGGGCCACGCAGGATTTCCACACGCTTGACGATTTCCGGGTCGACGTAGTTGCGACGGGTCTTGGCGTAGGGGCCGTTGAAGAAGTTGTCCGGTACTTCGACGCCGTCGACCTGGGTGAGGATGCGGTCACCGTCGATGCCGCGAATGTTGTAGCCCGCATTGCTGGCGCGGGTGCCGGCACCGCCGACGGATACGTTGGGCTCGTAGCGCACCAGTTCACGAATGGTGTTCACGTTGTCGCGGTCCAGGTCCTGGCGATCATGCACGGTGACGGTGCTGGGCACGCTGCTCACGTCCTGCTCGGTGCGGGTGGCGCTGATGGTCACCTGTTGCAGGTTGAGAGTGCTGCCGGCGGCACGTTTTTCCAACACGATGTTGTTGTTGCCCAGTTTGCGGTAGCTCAGGTTGGTCCCCACCAACAAGCGATCCAGGGCTTTTTCTGGTGTCAGCGGGCCGCGCACGCCAGGTGACGACACACCCTGGCCCAGTTCAGCAGGCAGGCCGACTTGCCAGCCGGTCACCGCGGTGAACGCGTTCAATGCCGAGACCAGCGGTTGTTGTTCGATGCTGAAGGTGTAGTTGCCGTGGCTACGCGCGGCCGGTTCAGTGGCCGTGGCGGCCATGACTGGCGTTGCGGCCAGCAGGATGGCGGCGGTCAGCAAGGACAGAACGGGCGAAGAAGACCGGCGATTGAAACAAGAGGACATCGAGAGCGCTCCGGGGGTACGAATCTTATAGTTGCGAACCGAACCAAATAGGAATCAGTTGCATTGGCTAAGACGAGACGTACCACCGACAGCTATCGAGTAAAAATAATTCTCATTTAGTTCAGGATGACCAGCGCGGGGTATTCCGAGAGCTTGGCCGAGGTGATGTGGGCCAGGGAACGCACCACGTCCAGCGGCTGGTCGAGGCGGTAATTGCCGGTGACCGCGACACTGGCGAGCTTGTCGTTGTTATTCACGATCCAGCCCGGGTAGTAGCGGCGCAGCTCGGCGAGTACTTCGCTCATCGGGCAGTTTTCGAAAATCAGCCGGCCCTGCACCCAGGCCAGGTCTTTGTTGAGATCAAGCTTGGCCGGTTGGCCGAAACCTGTGGGGCCGATACGGATGCTTTCACCGGCGCTCAGGCGTACGCGTGCATCGTTGACGGTATTGCTCAGGTCGACATCGCCGCGCTGTACCTGCACCTGGGCTTCGCCATTGAGGTAACGCACGGCGAAGGAGGTGTCGCGCACGCTCGCCCGCACCGGGCCTGCATCGATTTCCAGCGGCAGTCCATGGGTGGGCAGAACCTCGAAAAACGCCTCGCCCTGGTACAGGCGCGCGATGCGCTGGTGATCCTTGATGCTGCTGGAAAACGCCGAGTTGGTGTTGAGCAATACTTTGGAGCCGTCGTCCAGCTGCAGGCGCTGGCGTTCGCCCACCACGGTGAGGTGGTCGGCTTGCAGGCGCACGGGCAAGTTGCTGAAGCTGAACAGGCCGATCAGCAGCACGGCGGCGGTGGCCAAGGGTTTCCAGTGCGGTTTGAGCCGCCGCCAGGCCGACGGCTTGCGCGGTGCTGCCAGCGCCACGGCGGCGCTGTACACCGGCGCGCCACCCCAGGCAGCCTGGGCTTTGGCGAAGGCGTGGACGTGGGCAGGGTCTTTGGCCAGCCAAGCCTCGAACTCGGCCTGTTGCCCGGGTTGCGGGCACTGCAAGGCGATCAGCCAGTCGAGGGCTTGGTCCATAGCCACGTCTTGCAGCACCTCATGAGCCAGCTCATGGGGGCGCAGTTTATTCGGGTCCGTCACGGTGTTCCTCGGGTCTTCGCCACGTCTTATTCATCTTTCCTACAGCCTGGATCGACCTATCTGCCGGGTGAAGCTTAAGGCTGATCCAGCCGTTCGGCCACACCTACACAGATGGCCATGATCAATTTCAGTTCCTTTTGCACCGTGCTCAAGGACACGTCGAGCTGATCGGCGATCTCCTGATAGCTGCAACCGTGCAGGCGGCTGAGGATGAAGATCTGTTGCTGGCGGGCGCTCAACTGGCCGAGGCTGACGCTCAGGTGCTCAAGCAATTGCTCGGCCTGAGTGGCGTCTTCCGGGGTGCTGATGGGGGCGGCGACGCTTTGCAGGATGTCCAGCGGTACATCTTCCTGCAAGGTGCGAGCCTGGATCCTGCGCGAACGCAGGTGATCCAGCGCCAGGTTGCGCGCGGTTTGATAGACGAAAGGTTCGAGGTGATCGATGGGCCGCTCGCTCAAGGCCCGGGTGACGCGCAGGTAGGTTTCCTGCAACAGGTCCTCTGCGGTGCTGTGGTTATTCACCATCCGCTGCAAGGTGCGAAGCAGAATCACCCGTTGGGTGAGAAAGACGTGGTTGAAGCGAGATTGGCTCACAGTGATACCAGACCGATTTGCAGTGAATGATAATGCTTATCATCAACTCAAATGGCAAGTGGCACGTTGGCCGGCGTTGCAAAACCTTGTAGGAGCCGGCTTGCTGGCGATGCAGGCAACTCGGTTTCCTGGAAAACCGTGTCGATGCGATCGCCGGCAAGCCGGCTCCTACAAAGGGTGGGGATTACTCGGCGTTGCACAACGCCAGGCAGTTATCCAGCATACGGTTGGAGAAACCCCACTCGTTGTCGTACCAGGCCAGCACTTTCAGCAATTTGCCACTGACCTTGGTGTGATTGGCATCGAAAATCGACGACAGCGGGTTGTGGTTGAAATCGCTGGAAACCAGCGGCAGGGTGTTGTAGCCAAGGATCTTCGAATGTTGGCTGGCTTCCTTGAGCAGCGCGTTGACCTCTTCGGCCGTGGCGTCTTTTTTCAGGGTGACGGTGAGGTCCACCAGCGACACATTGATCACCGGTACACGCACGGCCATGCCGGTCAGCTTGCCGGCCAGTTCCGGCAGCACCAGGCCCACGGCTTCGGCGGCGCCGGTCTTGCTCGGGATCATGTTCTGGGTGGCCGAGCGCGCACGGTACGGGTCGGTGTGATAGACGTCGGTCAGGTTCTGATCGTTGGTGTAGGCGTGAATGGTGGTCATCAGGCCGCTTTCGATGCCCAGTTCACGATGCAGCACCTGCGCCACAGGCGCCAGGCAGTTGGTGGTGCACGACGCGTTGGAGATGATCTGGTGGGATTGACGCAAAATGTCATGGTTAACCCCATAAACCACGGTCGCATCAGCGCCCTTGGCGGGTGCAGAGATGATCACCTTGCGCGCACCAGCGGTAATATGGGCGGCGGCCTTGTCGCGGTCGGTGAACAGGCCGGTGCATTCGAACACCACGTCGATCTTGTGCGCGGCCCACGGCAGTTCGGCCGGGTTGCGAATGGCGCTGACGGCGATCCGGTCACCATTGACGGTCAGGCTTTCCTGATCGTGGGCGACCTCTGCTTCGAAAGTGCCATGCACGGTGTCGTACTTGAGCAGGTGGGCATTGATTGCGCTGTCGCCCAAATCATTGATGGCGACGATCTGCAAATCCTGACGGTAGCCTTGGGTATACAGTGCGCGCAGGACATTACGGCCGATACGGCCAAAACCATTGATTGCGATACGAAGAGTCATTGGAAAGTGCCTGTCGTCGATTTGTTGTAAGAATTACAAGATTATTCGCATAAAAATAGAAAACAAGCCTTTTTAGTGGCAATATTTTGTTCAATCTACAACGAGTGACCTGAATCAACTGGTCCGATTGGTCAAGTAACACCCTGCCAACCTCTTCGCGGCGGGCGTTTGACCAGCATAGACACTCAGGTCGCCACATCCGTTAGCCTGGAGTTCTACACATGCATCCCCGCGTCCTTGAGGTCACCGAACGGCTTATCGCCCGCAGCCGCGCCACCCGCGAGGCCTACCTTGCGCTCATTCGCGGCGCAGCCAGCGACGGTCCGATGCGCGGCAAGCTGCAGTGCGCCAACTTCGCCCATGGCGTGGCCGGTTGCGGCACTGAAGATAAAAATAGTCTGCGCATGATGAATGCCGCCAACGTGGCAATTGTTTCGTCATATAACGACATGCTCTCGGCGCACCAGCCGTACGAACATTTCCCTGAACAGATCAAGAAAGCCCTGCGCGAAGTCGGCTCGGTCGGCCAGTTCGCCGGTGGCACTCCCGCCATGTGCGACGGCGTGACCCAGGGCGAGCCCGGCATGGAGCTGAGCCTGCTCAGCCGTGAAGTGATTGCCATGTCCACGGCGGTAGCGCTGTCCCACAACATGTTCGACGCGGCGCTGATGCTGGGCATTTGCGACAAGATCGTACCGGGCCTGATGATGGGCGCACTGCGCTACGGTCACCTGCCGATGGTCTTCGTGCCGGGCGGCCCGATGCCGTCGGGTATCTCCAACAAGCAAAAGGCCGACGTGCGCCAGCGCTACGCCGAAGGCAAGGCCTCCCGCGAAGAGTTGCTGGAATCGGAGATGAAGTCCTACCACAGCCCGGGCACCTGCACCTTCTACGGCACCGCCAACACCAACCAGTTGCTGATGGAAGTCATGGGCCTGCACTTGCCGGGCGCCTCGTTCGTCAACCCGTACACGCCGCTGCGTGACGCGCTGACCCGCGAAGCCGCGCACCAGGTCACGCGCCTGACCAAGGCCAATGGCAACTTCACGCCGATTGGCGAGATCGTCGACGAAAAATCCATCGTCAACTCCATCGTCGCCCTCAATGCCACCGGTGGTTCCACCAACCACACCCTGCACATGCCGGCCATCGCCATGTCGGCGGGCATCATCCTCACCTGGCAGGACATGGCCGACCTCTCCGAGGTGGTACCGACCCTGTCCCACGTGTATCCGAACGGCAAGGCCGACATCAACCACTTCCAGGCGGCGGGCGGCATGTCGTTCCTGATCCGCGAGCTGCTCGAAGCCGGCTTGCTGCACGAAGACGTCAACACCGTGGCCGGCAAGGGCTTGAGCCGCTACACCCAGGAGCCGTTCCTGGTGGACGGCGAACTGATCTGGCGCGACGGCCCTATCGAGAGCCTCGACGAAACCATCCTGCGCCCCGTGGCCCGGGCATTCTCGCCGGAAGGCGGCCTGCGTGTGATGGAAGGCAACCTCGGCCGTGGCGTAATGAAAGTCTCGGCCGTGGCCCTTGAGCACCAGGTCGTCGAAGCACCGGCGGTGGTGTTCCAGGACCAGCAAGACCTGGCCGATGCGTTCAAGGCCGGCCAGCTGGAAAAGGATTTCGTCGCGGTGATGCGCTTCCAGGGCCCGCGCTCCAACGGCATGCCCGAATTGCACAAGATGACCCCGTTCCTCGGTGTGTTGCAGGACCGTGGCTTCAAAGTGGCCCTCGTAACAGACGGGCGTATGTCCGGCGCCTCGGGTAAGATCCCCGCCGCGATTCACGTCAACCCCGAAGCCCAGAGCGGCGGGCCGCTGGCGCGAGTGCAAGATGGCGATATCATTCGCGTCGATGGCGTCACCGGCACCTTGGAGCTTAAGGTGGACGCCGAAGAATTTGCAGCGCGCACGCCTGCCACGGGCCTGTTGGGCAATAACGTGGGGGCCGGTCGCGAGCTGTTTGCATTTATGCGCTTGGCCGCAAGCTCCGCAGAGCAAGGCGCCAGCGCCTTTACCGCTGCTTTGGAGACGCTTAAGTGAAGCTTGCGCTGGTCGGTGATATCGGGGGCACCAACGCCCGTTTTGCGTTGTGGCGGGACCAGGAACTGCATTCGATCCGCGTGCATGCCACGGCGGATCACCAAAGCCCTGAGGAGGCCATCAAGGTCTACCTCAAGGAAGAGGGCCTGGAAATCGGGGACATCGGCGCGGTGTGCCTGTCAGTCGCCGGGCCGGTGAGCGGGGATGAATTTAAATTCACCAACAACCACTGGCGCCTGAGCAAGACTGCGTTTTGCAAAACCCTGCAGGTGGATGAACTGCTGCTGGTCAACGACTTCTCGGCCATGGCCTTGGGCATGACCCGCCTTAAGCCGGACGAATTCCGCGTGGTCTGCGAAGGCACGCCGGAACCATTGCGCCCAGCGGTGGTGATCGGCCCGGGCACCGGCCTGGGCGTCGGCACGCTGCTGGATTTGGGCGGCGGCCGTTGGGCTGCGTTGCCGGGGGAAGGCGGCCATGTCGACCTGCCCTTGAGCAGCCCGCGTGAAACCCAGCTGTGGCAACACATCTACACTGATATCGGTCACGTCAGCGCCGAGACCGCCTTGAGCGGTGGCGGTTTGCCGCGTGTGTACCGCGCGATTTGCGCGGTCGACGGCCATACGCCGGTGCTCGATACGCCCGAAGCCATTACCGCAGCGGGCCTGGCGGGCGACCCGGTGGCCATGGAAGTGTTGAACCAGTTCAGTATCTGGCTGGGCCGGGTGGCTGGTAACAATGTGCTGACCACGGGTGGACGCGGCGGTGTGTATATCGTGGGCGGGGTGATTCCCAGGTTTGCCGACTTCTTTATCAACAGCGGCTTTGCCAAGAGCTTCGGTGACAAGGGCTGCATGAGTGACTACTTCAAAGGCATTCCGGTGTGGTTGGTGACGGCGCCTTACTCCGGGTTGACTGGGGCGGGCGTGGCGTTGGAGCAGGCATTTGCGTAGACAGTGATGGCGCCATCGCAGGCAAGCCAGCTCCCACAGTTGGAATGCATTTCCCTGTAGGAGCCGGCTTGCCGGCGATGAAGCCCCGAAGAACACCCCATAACAACAAGGAGGACCCCGTGAGCGTAATCAGTAAATCGATTCTCCTCGTCGACGACGACCAGGAAATCCGCGAATTGCTGCAAACCTACCTCAGCCGCGCCGGTTTCCAGGTGCGTGGGGTGCCGGACGGTGCGGGGTTCCGTCAGGCGATGAACGAGGCGCCCTGCGACCTGGTCATCCTCGATGTGATGTTGCCGGACGAAGACGGTTTCAGCCTCTGCCGCTGGATCCGCCAGCACCCGCGCCAGGCGCAGGTGCCGATCATCATGCTCACCGCCAGCTCCGACGAAACCGACCGCGTGATCGGCCTGGAGCTGGGCGCCGACGACTACATCGGCAAACCCTTCAGCCCCCGCGAATTGCAGGCTCGCATCAAGGCGTTGCTGCGCCGTGCCCAGTTTGGCCAGGAGCGCAGTGGCGCGGGCGATGTATTGGTCTTTGACGAGTGGCGCCTGGACATGATCAGCCACCGGCTGTTCCACGTGGATGGCGAAGAGGTGATTCTCTCGGGTGCCGACTTTGCCCTGCTCAAATTGTTTCTCGACCACCCCCAACAAATTCTCGACCGCGACACCATCGGCAACGCCACCCGGGGCCGGGACCTGATGCCGCTGGACCGGATCGTCGACATGGCCGTCAGCCGCTTGCGCCAGCGCCTGCGCGATACCGAAAAACCTCCGCGACTGATCCGCACCGTGCGTGGCAGCGGTTATCAACTGGCAGCCAGCGTGGTTGCCGGCAATGCCCACTGAGCATTTGACCGAGCGCCGCCGTCGCTTCCCGGTGCCGCGTTCGCTGCTGGGGCGGATGCTCTTGCTGACGTTGCTGGCGGTGTTGTTTGCCCAGGCGCTGTCGAGCGTGATCTGGGTCTCGCAATTGCGCGCCACCCAGCTCGAAGGCCTGGTCACCAGCGCCCGTAGCCTGGCGCATTCGATGACGGCCAGCGTGAGTTACTTCCGTTCGTTGCCGGTGGCCTATCGCCCGTTGGTCCTGGACCAATTGCGCAGCATGGGCGGCACCCGTTTTGTGGTGACCCTTAACGACCGTCCCCTGGACATGGCCATCCTGCCCCAGACCCCGCGCAAGCAAGCGGTGCTGGAGGCGGTGGATGAAGTGCTGCGCCAGACCCTGGGCGCCGACGTGCATATCTCGGTGGAATTCGTCAGCGCCGAAGACCTGCGCATCTTCAACGCCGGCTTGAAGCTTGATGAGCTGCCGCGCTCTTGGGCGCACTATGCGCTGACCCTCGAACCGGTGAACCCGCCGGTGCTGGTCACCCAGATCCAACTCGCACCCGGCGAATGGCTGTACATCGCCTCGCTGCTGCCCGAGCCCTACACCAGCCTTGAGGAGCAAGGCCTGCCGTCCCAGCAAGTGTGGTTCATCGTGCTCACCAGCGGTTTCCTGCTGCTGTTCATCGGCCTGCTGGTGCACTGGCAGAGCCGGCCACTCAAGCGACTGGCGCGGGCCGCGCGGGACATGTCCCTGGGCGCCGATGTAGAACCGGTGGCCGAAGGCGGCGGCAGTGAAGTGGTGGAAGTGGGGCGGGCCTTCAACGCCATGCGTGAACGCATCAGCCGTTACCTCACCGAGCGCAGTCAGTTGTTCAGCGCCATTTCCCACGACCTGCGCACCCCGATCACGCGGCTGCGCTTGCGTGTGGAACTGCTGGAAGACGAGAACCTGCAAACCAAGTTCGGGCGCGACCTGGACGAACTGGAGTTGTTGGTCAAAGGTGCGCTGCAATGCGTGAAAGACACCGACATCCACGAAAACATCGAGCCCGTAGACCTCAACCACGTCCTCGATTGCCTGGTGGAACCCTACCTCGCCCCCAACGGCAACGGCCGGATCACCCAGGACGGCCGTGCGCTGGCGCCGTACCCGGGCAAGCCGCTGGCGCTCAAGCGCTGCATTGGCAACCTGATCGACAACGCCTTGAAGTACGGGCAGAACGCGCACCTGCACATCGAGGACGATGGCGCGGAATTTATCCTGCACGTCGACGACGAAGGCCCGGGCGTGCCGGAGCAGCGCCTGGAGCAAGTCTTCGAACCGCACTTCCGCCTCGCCGGCCAGCAGCAGGGCTACGGGCTGGGCCTTGGGATTGCGCGCAACATTGCGCACAGCCATGGCGGGGAAGTGAGTTTGCAGAATTTGCGCGAGGGTGGATTGCGGGTCACCTTGCAGCTCCCTCGCACTCTCGACTGACTACACCGCATCCCTTGTAGGAGCCCGGGGGGGGGGGGGGGGGGGGGGGGGGGGGGGGGGGGGGGGGGGGGGGGGGGGGGGGGGGGGGGGG
>NZ_JBWKRS010000007.1:0-21883 GCF_059419385.1 Pseudomonas sp. GW821-FHT05H12
ACGCATACCCAAACACCTCAGATTTGGGCGCCATCATAGCGCCCGATTGAAGTGTCCAAAATCATTAGGCCAGTTCAGCTTGCCGGCGATCGCGGTGGGTCAGGTTAATCAATGGGTACGGGCATATCGTTATCGCAGGCAAGCCAGCTCCCACATGTTGACGGTGTTTTTTCAGGAGAGGCGAGAAAAAGAAAAGGCCCGGTTTTCGTGGAACCGGGCCTTTTCCATGTTGCTCTTTGGATCAGCTGCGTTCGAGGGCGAGGGCTACGCCTTGGCCACCACCGATGCACAGCGTTGCCAGGCCTTTCTTGGCGTCGCGCTTGATCATTTCATGCAGCAGGGTCACCAGCACGCGGCAGCCCGACGCGCCGATCGGGTGGCCGATGGCAATGGCGCCGCCATTGACGTTGACCTTGCTCGCGTCCCACTCCAACTCTTTGCCCACCGCCAGGGATTGCGCGGCGAAGGCTTCGTTGGCTTCGATCAGGTCCAGGTCGCCCAGGCTCCAACCGGCCTTGTCCAGGCAGCGGCGGGTGGCCGACACCGGGCCAATGCCCATGATGGCAGGGTCGACGCCTGCGTTGGCGTAGCTGGCGATGCGCGCCAGCACGGGCAGGCCGAGGGCCTTGGCCTTGTCGGCGCTCATCAGCAGCACGGCGGCGGCGCCGTCGTTGAGGCTGGAAGCGTTGCCGGCGGTGACGCTGCCGTCTTTCTTGAATGCCGGTTTCAGCTTGGCCAAGGATTCGGCAGTGGTGCCGGCGCGGGGCTGTTCATCCACCGCGAACGCCACCGGGTCGCCTTTGCGCTGCGGGATCAGGATCGGTGTGATTTCATCCACAAACCGCCCGGCTTCGATAGCCGCAGCAGCTTTTTGCTGGGAGGCTGCGGCGAACGCATCCTGGGCTTCACGGCTGATGCCGTACTTGTCCACCAGGTTCTCGGCGGTGATGCCCATGTGGTAATCGTTGAACGCATCCCACAGGCCGTCGGTGATCATGCTGTCGATCATCTTGGCGTGGCCCATGCGCAAACCGGTGCGCGCCGCTGGCAGTACGTAGGGGGCCAGGCTCATGTTTTCCATGCCGCCGGCGATGATCACTTCGGCATCGCCGCAACGGATGGCCTGGGCGCCCAGGTGCAAGGCCTTGAGGCCAGAACCGCAGACCTTGTTCAACGTCAGGCTCGGCACCGCGTGGGGCAGGCCGGCGAGGATCGAGGCTTGGCGCGCCGGGTTCTGGCCGCTGCCTGCGGTAAGCACCTGGCCGAGGATCACTTCATCGACCTGGGCCGGGTCCAGGCCGGTTTGTTCCAACAGGCGACGGATCACGGCGGCGCCCAGTTCCGGTGCCGGGATATTTGCCAGCGAACCCTGGAAGCTGCCCACGGCGGTGCGGGTGGCAGCAACAATCACGACGTCTTGCATGGAATCTGTCCTCACTGGAAGTGCATTTCTGGAACGTGGTCCGGGACGATCAGTTTACCGGCCGTCTTGCTCACAATCTCTTCAACGCTGACGCCAGGTGCGCGTTCCTTGAGGACAAAAGCGCCATTTTCGATTTCCAGGTACGCCAGGTCCGTCAGTACGCGCTTGATGCAGTTGGCACCGGTCAGCGGCAGGCTGCATTGGCTGAGCAGCTTGGACTCACCGTCCTTGGACGCGTGGGTCATGATCACGATGATGTTTTCTGCGCCGGCCACCAGGTCCATGGCGCCGCCCATGCCCTTGACCAGCTTGCCGGGGATCATCCACGAGGCGATGTTGCCTTGTACGTCCACTTCGAAGGCGCCAAGCACGGTAAGGTCGACGTGGCCGCCACGGATCATTGCGAAAGATTCGGCGGAGGAAAAAATCGAAGCGCCGATGCGTGCGGTCACCGTCTGTTTGCCGGCGTTGATCATGTCGGCATCGATGGTTTCTTCAGTAGGAAACGGTCCCATGCCCAGCAGGCCGTTTTCCGATTGCAGCATCACTTCCATGCCTTCGGGAATGTAGTTGGCCACCAGTGTCGGAATGCCGATGCCCAGGTTGACGTAGAAACCGTCCTGCATTTCGCGGGCGACGCGTTGAGCCATTTGTTCGCGGGTAAGCGCCATGTGTGTTTCCTCTTATTATTCGGGCTGGGGGCGGATTATTTGCGCACGGTGCGCTGTTCAATGCGCTTCTCGAACGTGCCGCAGATGATCCGGTCGACGTAGATGCCAGGGGTGTGGATCTGCGCCGGGTCCAGCTCGCCCGGTTCGACGATTTCCTCGACCTCAACCACGGTGATCTTGCCAGCGGTGGCGGCCAGCGGGTTGAAGTTCTGGGCGGTGTGGCGGTAGATCACGTTGCCGAAATGGTCGGCTTTCCAGCCTTTGACAATGGCGAAGTCGCCCGTGATGGACTCTTCCATCAGGTACGGGCGGCCATTGAATTCACGGGTTTCCTTGCCTTCGGCCACGGGGGTGCCGACGCCGGTCGCGGTGAAGAAGGCCGGAATGCCGGCACCGCCTGCGCGCATTTTTTCGGCCAGGGTGCCTTGAGGGGTCAGCACCACTTCGATTTCGCCGCTGAGCAATTGCTTCTCGAACAGGGCGTTTTCACCGACGTAGGAGGCGATCACCTTGCTGATTTGTTTTTCTTCGAGCAGCACGCCCAGGCCAAAACCATCGACGCCGCAGTTGTTGGAAACCACAGTCAGGTCGCGGGTGCCTTTGCGCTTGATCTCGGCGATGAGGTTTTCTGGAATGCCGCACAGGCCAAAACCACCGGAGAGGACGGTCATGCCGTCTTCCAGGCCTGCCAGCGCTTCTTCATAGGACGCTACGCGTTTATCGAAACCTGCCATATGCACCTCTTTTATTGTTTGTGGTCCAGCCAGTGATCCGAGTGTTGCGCTGACGGATTGATTTGTTAAGTTGTTTTTTAGGGATGATTGATTTAAAAAACAGCATAGTCGCCCAGCCGCCCGGAGCAGCCTCATGACCGTTAAACAGATGCGGGCCTTTCTCGCCGTGGCCCAATCCCTGAGTTTCGCCGCCGCCTGCGAGCGTCTGCACCTTTCCCAATCGGCGTTGAGCCTGACCATCAAGGGCCTGGAAGAAGGCTTGGGCGGGCGTTTGTTCAGCCGCAACACCCGCAACGTGGCCCTTACCCCTGAAGGCGAATCGCTGTTGCCCCTGGCGCGCCGGCTGATCGCCGATTGGGACAATGCCGAGGACGAACTGCGCCAGCGCTTCACCTTGCAACGTGGCCGGGTGACCGTGGCGGCGATGCCATCATTTGCGGGCAACTTGCTGCCGCCAATCCTGAAGATATTCCGCGCACGTTACCCCCAGGTGAACGTGACGGTGCATGACCTGATCAACGAGCAGGTCATGGAGATGGTCCGCGACCGCCAGGTCGAACTGGGTGTCGCGTTCGAACCGTCGGAGGGGTCATCGCTGGCGTTTACGCCGTTGTACCTGGACCGCTTCATTGCGGTCGTACCCGGCGATTCGCCGCTTGCACAGCGCGATGACATCGACTGGAAGACCCTGTTGGAGCAACCGTTCATTACCCTGCAACGGCCTTCCACGGTGCGGGTGATGCTGGAGGAGCACCTGGGTGCCCTGCAGATGAAGCTGCCGGTTGCGCTGGAAAGCCATCAGCTGGCGACAGTGGGCAAGATGGTTGCCAGTGGCCTGGGCGTCAGCGCGGTCCCGGCGTTGTGCGCGCAACAGATGGAAGAGGCGGGCGCCCATTGCATCACCCTGGGCGACCCCGTCATCGAACGGCCGATTGGTGTGTTGACCAAGCCAGGGCATGAACTGTCGGCGGCGGCGCAGGTGTTGTTCGACATTTTCCGTGATGAAGCCGCGAAAGGCCGGTTCCCACTCTGAACTGTGTAGGAGCCGGGTTGCCGGCGATGGCGATTTCACCCCTCCACGGGCCGCCAAGCCGGCTCCTACAGGTTTTGTGGTGGTATTAAAAAGTCAGGGTAATAAAAAAGTCCGCTCGGTTAACCGGGCGGACTTAATGTACTCACTAATGTTTAGTTAGTAGTAACGGTCGATCACTTTAACTTGCGAGCTGTCCTTGAAAGACGCCCAGGCATTGTTAAGTGTCTCGAATACATGTTCGATAAAGTTGCGATCGGCCGCGGCCTTCTTGCCGACATAACCCTGGCCACGGCGGTACATCTTCAGGCGGGCCGCCAGTTCACGGTTATTGCGGTCAAACTCGGCTTCTTCGGTATGGGGCGCCAGGCAGTCAATTTGGACTTCGCCCGATTTGCCAACCCAAAGGATATGGTCGTCGAGTGTGTCTTTCTGCGCTGCGAACATCTCAGCCAATTCATCGATAGTTGGTTGGTTGTTCAGATTCATGTGTAAGCCCCTTGACCAGTTGGCGATCTATCAGTTGATACATGGTTAGTTGTCTCCGGTTCCGAAAACCGGGCGTCAGCGACGGTCTGCCGAATACGGGCAGGGTCTTGAACCTGATGCATGTAGTCTTGCTGATGAACTGCTACGCAATGCTTTCATAACGAAGACAAGCCGCATTTGAGCGCCTTGTACCGAGCCCTCCGGGCCGGTCAGCTTCATCAATCTGCCTTGTGGGCAGTGCACATCCGGAAAAAACAGCTCGGCGGTCAGACGAGCTCTTTCAAAACGCTTGTTGCCAACGCTCCCGATCCGGGAGACGTCTCGATAATGCAAGGACAAAAGGGTTACGTCAACGGTTATGTAGTGATTATTTTTGAGCACTACATAAATCCCTGTGGGGACGGGAGAATGCGGGAAAACGTGACCTGTGCGTCATTTTTCGTGCAGTTTGGTCGCGGTGCCCAGTGGCCAAATTGAACACAGAATCCTGTAGGAGCTGGCTTGCCGGCGATAACGGTGTGTCAGCGACGAATGTGTTAATTGACAGCGCGCAATCGCAGCGGTGCGACGATTCGACAAGCCAGCTCCCACATTTTTTATGCGTGGTGTCTGGGCTATTTCAGGCGATCAACCAACAATGGCAATAATTGCTCGCACGAAGCCTCGATCTTCACCTGCAACAGCTCATCCCCACGGGTCTTGCCGAGGTTGATGGCGATCACCGGTTTGCCTTGCTCGACCATGGCCTTGCACAGGCGAAACGCTGAATAGGCCATCAGCGATGAACCCACCACCAGCAGGCCCTCGGCCTGTTCCACCGCCGCCATGGCGTTGGCGGCCGTGGCTTGGGCGACGTTTTCGCCAAAAAAGACCACATCCGGCTTGAGCCGTTGGCCGTTGCAATAGGGGCAATGGGGCGTCTGGAAGCGTTCTTCGAAGGCTGGATCAAGCAAGGTGTCGCCGTCAGGAGCCTGTACGGCGTCGACGCCAGCGAGGTAGGGGTTCTCATCTTCCATCAGCCTCTGGATCACATCGCGTTCGCTGCGCCGCAGGCAATCCAGGCAGAGCACACGGTGCAGGCTGCCGTGTAACTCGATCACACCCTGGCTACCGGCCTGATCATGCAGGGTGTCGACGTTTTGCGTGATCAGCCCGCTGATGCGGTCACGTTGTTGCAGCGTTGCCAGTGCCCGATGCGCTTGATTCGGCTGTGCAATGCGGACCCGTGGCCACCCCAGCATTGCCCGGGCCCAGTACCGGCGCCGCGCCTGTGGGGTGGCCAGGAACTCCTGGTACATCATCGGCGCCTTGCCCCGGCGCACGCCTTCGCTGTCGCGGTAATCGGGAATGCCTGATGACGTGCTGATGCCTGCACCGGTCAACACCAGAAAACGCCGTTCGGCCATGGCGCGATACAACGTGTCGAGGTGGTCTTCCAGATGTTCCTGCGTGCCTGGCATGGGTTCCCCTATTCGCCGCGAATGTACTGCTCCAGCTGTTTGATCAGGTCAGCCTGGTCGGCAATGGCTTCCTTCACCAGGTCACCGATGGACAGCAGGCCCAGCAGTTTGCCGTCTTCGACCACGGGCAGGTGGCGCAGATGACTGTCGGTCATGATGTTCATGCATTCGTCGACCTTTTTATGGGTGTCGACGGTGATCACCGGAGAGCTCATGACCTCATGGACTTTGGTGGTGACCGAAGACAGCCCCTTGAGCATGATTTTGCGCGCGTAGTCACGCTCACTGATGATGCCTACCACTACACCATCCTGGACCACCGGCAAGGCCCCGACGTTCTTCTCTGACATCCGCACCAGCGCTTCAAACACGGTATGGTCGTGCTTGATGGTGTGGACATCCTGGTTTTTCTGGTCCTTGGCTTTGAGCACTTGTGCGACGGTTTTCATGGCGGCCACTCCGATGTTGTTGTTAGTGGGTCAGGGTCCCCCTACAGAATCCTAGACGGCCCACGCCGTCGCAAGGTCCAAAGCGGCGTCAAACCCGTCGAAAAACGTCATTCCCCGGATTTTTTTGCGGTTTACCCCGCAGTTGTCGGCTTTTTCGCCCGTTTCGGGCCCGCTGCTGCCTTGCGTGGGGCACTCTTGCGTTTCTTCTTCCAGGGGGTAGCGCTTCGGCCTGCGGGGCTGGCCGGTGCGGTGATGGTCATGCGCATCCCGTTGCAGCGTGCTACCTGCTTGCTCATCCAGGCCGCCTGTTTGGCAACGAATTCCTCCAGGCTCATTTCACCGTTTTGCACCATGTCCAGTGCCTGCTCCCAGATGGCCGTGGTGCCAGGGTCGGCGATGGCGCGGGGCACTGCGTCGATCAGGCTGAACGCCGCCGCTGTGGCTGACAAGGCCTTGCCGTTTTTCACCAGGTAACCGCGATCCAGCAGCCCCTGGATAATTCCGGCACGGGTGGCCTCGGTGCCGATGCCGGTGGTGTCCTTGAGCTTCTGCTTGAGCAGTGGGTCTTCCACCAGCTTGGCGACGTTTTTCATCGCCTTGATCAGGTCCCCTTCGGTAAAGGGCTTGGGCGGCTGGGTCCACAGGTCTTTCAGGTTGACCTTTGCCACTGCGTAGTCCTGGCCCTGCACCAAGGTCGGCAGCGCTTGAGGCGCCGGTGCTTCACGCCCTTTGGCCGGGGCCAGCGCTTCGGGCAATGCGCGTTTCCAGCCTGGCTCGATCACCACCTTGCCCACCGCGCGCAACGCAAAGCCTGCGCAGTCGAAATCCGCCTGGGTGCGATCGTATTCATGGTTGGGCAGGAACTGCACCAGGTAGCGGGCACGAATCAGCGTGTACACCGCGCGGTGCTTGCCGGTGAGTTGGCTCGCATCCTTGCCGGCGCCGGTGGGGATGATGCCGTGGTGCGCGCTGACCTTGGCGTCGTTCCACGCCCGTGAACGGCGCTGGGCATCGAGATGCGGCATCAGCTCATTGACGGCCGCGTCTGCGCGCCCGAGCGCTGCGAGGATCTTCGGCGCTTCGCTGTGCTGGCTCACCGGCAGGTAGCCGCAATCGCTTCGCGGGTAAGTGATGGCTTTGTGGGTTTCGTAGAGCGACTGGGCAATGTCCAGGGTTTCCTGGGCGCCGAGGCCCAGCTTCTTGGAGCAGATTTCCTGCAGGGTGCCCAGGTCGAAGGGCAGGGGAGCCACTTCGCGCATGCGCTCGGTGCGCAGCTTGACCAGCCGTGCACCGGCGGCGTTGCTCATCGCGTCTGCGGCTTCCCGCGCCAGTTGCGGGTTGAGGCAGCGGCCCTGGTCATCACAGGCATCCTCGGCGGCGCGCCACTGGGCGGTGAAGGTCATATGTTCATGTCGCAGGTCGACGTCGATGGCCCAGTAGGCCACCGGCACAAAGTCGGCAATGCTGCGATCGCGGTCTACCACCAGGCGCAAAGTCGGCGTTTGTACGCGGCCCACGGGCAGCACACCCTGATACCCGGACTGGCGCCCGAGCAAGGTGAACAGGCGGCTCATGTTCATGCCGATCAGCCAGTCGGCGCGGGAACGGCCAAGAGCCGAGTGATACAGGCTGAAGGTCTCCGCCCCTGGTTTGAGTGCGGCGAGGGCCTTGCGGATGGAGGCGTCATCCAGTGCCGACAGCCACAGGCGCTGGATCGGCCCGCGATAACGGCAGTGCTCCACCAGCTCACGGGCGATCATTTCGCCTTCGCGGTCGGCGTCGGTGGCGATCACCAGTTCCTGGGCTTCCCCCAGCAGGCGCTTGACCGCCTTGAACTGGCTGGCGGTCTTGGGCTTGACCCGCATCTTCCATTTTTCCGGGATGATCGGCAGGTCAGCCAGTACCCAGCGTTTGTACTTGGCGTCGTAGGCATCGGGCGGGGCGGTTTCCAGCAGGTGGCCGATGCACCAGGTGACGGTAACCCCGTTGCCCAGCCAGCACCCGTCGCCACGGCGGCTGGCGCCGAGCGCGGCCGCAATGTCTTTGGCCTGGGAGGGTTTTTCACAGAGGTACAGCCGCATGGTCAGCCCATTCGTTACGCAGTTGAATGGGGAGCAGGATGGGCAAAAGAAGGGATTTGATCAACCATTATCTGGATGGATATACAGCAATTTGTGTGTCGATCCCCAAACCAAATGTGGGAGCGGGCTTGCTCGCGAAGGCGGCGGGTCAGTCAACTCGTCTGTGACTGATACACCGAATTCGCGAGCAAGCCCGCTCCCACAGGAGATCTCCAGTAGGTGGAAGATCAGTTGTTGTCGATATCCACGTTGCGCGTTTCCTTGAGGCAGAACAGTCCCACGATCAAGCTCACGCCCGTTACGGCCACCGGGTACCACAAGCCGTAGAAGATATCGCCGGTGTATACCACCAGGGCAAACGACACGGTCGGCAGGAACCCACCGAACCAACCGTTACCAATGTGGTAAGGCAGCGACATCGAGGTGTAGCGGATACGCGTCGGGAACAGTTCTACCATCAGCGCCGCCAGCGGGCCGTAGCACATGGCCGCGATCAGGATGAGCGCCACGATCAGCACCACCACCATGGTCTTGTTGACCTGGGCCACATCCGCCGAAGTCGGGTAGCCGGCCAGGGTCACGGCGCCGCGCAAGGCGGCTTCGTCGAAGCCATCGATGCGTACTTCGCCCACGCTCACCTGTACTGGGCTGCCGGCCGGTGCGGCGGCGCTGCTGTAGGGCAGTCCCTGCTTGACCAGGAACGTCTTGACCTTGTCGCACGGGCTGTCGAATTTGGCCTTGCCCACCGGATCGAACTGGAAGGTGCAGGTGGCCGGATCGGCCGTCACGGTGATCGGCGCCTGGTGGCTGGCCTGGTCCATGGCGGGGTTGGTGTAGTGCGCCAGGCCCTTGAAGATCGGGAAGTACAGCGCAGTCGCCAGCAGCAGGCCGAGCATCAGCACCGGCTTGCGCCCGATCTTGTCCGACAGCCAGCCGAAGAAGATAAAGAACGGCGCGCCGATCACCACGCTGATGATCAACAGCATGTTGGCCAGGGCCGGGTCCATCTTCAGGAATTGCGTGAGGAAGAACAGCACATAGAACTGCGCTGCGTAGAAGGTCACCGCTTGCCCGCCGTTGATACTGAACAGCGCAATCAGCACGATCTTGAGGTTTTCCCATTTACCGAAAGAATCGCGGATGGGCGATTTGCTCGCCTTGCCTTCCTCTTTCATTTTCAGGAAGGCCGGCGACTCATGCAGGCTCATGCGGATCCAGGTAGAGATACCCAGCAGCACGATGGAGAACAGGAACGGAATGCGCCAGCCCCACACCTCGAACTGGTCACCGGTGAAGTAACGGCAGGCCAATACCACCAGCAGCGACAGCAGCAGGCCGAGGGTGGCGGTGGATTGAATCCAGCTGGTGTGGAAACCGCGCTTGCCGGCCGGTGCGTGCTCGGCCACGTAGGTCGCTGCACCGCCGTATTCGCCGCCCAACGCCAGGCCTTGCAACATGCGCAGCACGATCAGGATGATCGGCGCCGCAATGCCAATGCTGGCGTAGGTGGGCAGCAGGCCGACGCAGAAGGTCGCCACGCCCATCAGGATGATGGTCACCAGGAAGGTGTACTTGCGCCCGATCATGTCCCCCAGGCGGCCAAACACCAGCGCGCCAAAGGGGCGCACCACAAAGCCTGCAGCAAACGCCATGAGGGCAAAGATGAACGCCGTGGTGTCGTTGACCCCGGCAAAGAACTGCTTGCTGATCACCGCCGCGAGGGCGCCATAGAGGAAAAAGTCATACCACTCGAACACCGTCCCCAGGGACGAGGCGAAGATGACTTTCTTGGAGTCGTTGCCGGCGCTGGCGGTCACCGCCGAGCCCAGGGGTTGAGCATGTTCTGACATCGGGTAGCCCTCACAGTGATTATTTATTGTTGTTCCACTGTCGGCGCCAACTTCAGCGCCGGTCGTCCTTATGTAGGAGCCCGGCTTGCCGGCGATAGCGCCCTCAAGTCAAACGCAAATCCAGAGGGTGCAATCGCCGGCAAGCCGGACGCCTGCAGGTCACGCGGGTGTGGCGATTGTTTTCTCGGGAGCAAGGTTCCTTGTATTCGGCGAAAGGATCAGTTGAGCGGCTTTTTCCGCAATCATCAGCGTAGGTGAACAGGTGTTGCCGGACGTGATGCGCGGCATGATCGAGGCGTCGGCGATGCGCAGGCCCGGCACGCCATGCACGCGCAGTTGCGCATCCACCACGGCATCCGGGTCATCGCCCATGCGGCAGGTGCCCACTGGATGGAAGATAGTCGTACCGATACGGGCCGCCGCTTCGTGCAGTTCTTCTTCGGATTGCAGCGAATCGCCAGGCAGATATTCCACCGGCTTGAACTGGCTCAGGGCAGGCGCGGCGACAATGCGGCGCGTCAGGCGGATCGCGTCGGCGGCTACGCGCAAGTCTTCGGGATGGCTTAGGTAATTGGGGCGAATCAAAGGCGCATCCGCAGGGTCGGCCGAGCGAATATCAATGCGCCCGCGACTCTGTGGGCGCAGGTCGCAGACCGACGCGGTAAACGCCGGGAACCCGTGCAGCGGTTCGCCAAAGCGCTCCAGGGACAGCGGCTGCACGTGGTATTCAAGGTTGGCCGACGTCTGCTCGGGGCCTGAGCGCGCGAACGCCCCCAGCTGACTGGGCGCCATCGACAGCGGGCCGCTGCGGTCATACAGGTACTGCAGGCCCATGCCCATCTTGCCCCATACGGAACCGGCGATCTGGTTCAGGGTGCGGGCGTTTTCCAGCTTGTAGATCAGCCGCAGTTGCAGGTGGTCCTGCAGGTTGCCGCCCACGCCGGGCAGTTCGCGCAACACCTCGATGCCCAAGGGTTTGAGCACGTTGGACGGGCCGATGCCCGAGCGTTGCAGAATGCCTGGCGAACCCACGGAGCCGGCACACAACACGATTTCCTTGCGTGCCTTCCAGCTCACCTGCTGCCCATGTTGGCGTGCGATGACCTGCGAGGCGCGGCCGTTCTCCAGCAGCACGCGGTCGACGTCCACATCCGTCAGTACCGTGAGATTGGGCCGCTGGCGAACCGGCTTGAGAAACGCCTTCGCCGCGTTCCAGCGCACACCGGCTTTCTGGTTGACCTGGAAGTAGCCGCAGCCTTCGTTATCGCCGGTGTTGAAGTCGCTGATCGGCGCGATGCCGCTTTGCGCCGCGGCATCCCGGAAGGCGTCCAGGATCGGCCAGTGCAGGCGCTGTTGTTCCACGCGCCATTCACCGCCATCGCTGTGGAAGTCCGAGCCGCCGGCAAAGTGGTTTTCGCTGTGTTTGAACAACGGGAGCACGTCGTTCCAGGCCCAGCCCGGGTTGCCCAGGGCCGCCCAGCCGTCGTAGTCCTGGGCCTGGCCACGCATGTAGATCATGCCGTTGATGGAGGAGCAGCCGCCCAATACTTTGCCGCGCGGATAACTCAGCGCACGGCCTTGCAGGCCTTCCTGGGCTTCGGTCTTGAAGCACCAGTCGGTGCGCGGGTTGCCGATGCAGAACAGGTAGCCGACGGGGATGTGGATCCAGGGGTAGTTGTCGCGGCCACCGGCTTCCAGTAGCAGCACGCGGTGGGCGGGGTTGGCGGACAGTCGATTGGCCAGCAGGCAGCCTGCGGGGCCGGCGCCTACGACGATGTAATCGTATTCAGCAGTTGCAATGGGCATCTGAAGGTCTCGCTTGTTTTTCTTATGGGTTCCATCCTAGTTGTTAGTTTTCGTCTTAAAAATGTTAGTTTTTACCCAGCTGCTGTGCGTTTTTAAACAGCGCGGCCGGAGTTCATGCAATGGAGGCGACATGTTCGACTGGAATGACCTGCGGTATTTTTTAGAGTTGCAGCGCAGCGGCCGCCTGCTCACCGCCGCGCAACGCCTGAAAACCACCCACGCCACCGTGGCGCGGCATATCGAAGCCATCGAAAAAAGCCTCGGCACCGCGTTGTTCGTGCAGCACGCCCAGGGTTACGAACTCACCCCCGCGGGCGAAGCCCTGCTCAAGCATGCCGAAGCCATGGAAAACGTCGCGCTGCTGGCCGAAGACGAGCTCACCCATAGCGCCGCGCCCCTGGGCAAGATCCGTCTTGGCGTCGCCGAAGGCCTGGGCGTGATGTTCCTCGCCAGCCGCATGGGCGGGTTGTTCGAACGCTACCCTGGGCTGGAGGTAGAGTTGGTGGCGGTGCCGCGCTTTGTCAGCATCCTCAACCGCGAAGCGGAAATCAGCATCCACCTCGAACGGCCCAGCGTCGACCAACTCGTCACCCGCAAGCTCACCGACTACCGCCTGGCGCTTTACGCCAGCCGCGCCTACCTGGACCGCAACCCGCCGATCGAAAAACGCGAAGACCTCGCCGCCCACGCCTGGATCGATTACGTGGACGACCTGCTGTTCAGCCAGGAACTCAAATTCCTCAGCAGTTTCTGCCGCAACCCCAAAGTGGTGTTCCACAGCACCAGCGTCATCGCACAGCACCAGGCCGCACGCTCGGGGCTGGGCATTGCGGTGTTGCCGTGTTTCATGGCCGCCGGCGACCCGGACCTGGTGCCATTGCTGCCGGGGGAGGGTATCCAGCGCAGCTACTGGATCAGCTCGCGCAGGGAGCTGCACAAGTCAGTGCGGCTGCGGGTGTTATGGGATTACGTGGTGGAGTTGTGCGCACGGGAGCAGGGCTTGTTGCTGGGTGAAACCTGACTGAATACACCGGATCAAACCTGTGGAAGCTGGCTTGCCTGCGATGGCGGTGTATCAGTCACCAGATTTATCAACTGACACACCGCCATCGCAGGCAAGCCAGCTCCCACATTTGAACGGTGGTGTTGCTTGAGCCGTGTCAGGCGCGCAACTCAAACGCCACACTTCCCAGCCGTTCCCCATTCACCAACACATGCACCACATGCCGGCCAGGGTAGTGCTTGCGCGTGGTCATGTCGCGAATGTGCTGTTCGCGCCGAACGTGCTGCTGCTCGCCGGCGCCCAGGCTGAAGGCCTTGAGCTTGAACACCTTGTGTGCACTGTGGCCGGCGCTTTTCACGTAGTCGATGGCGTAGTCGACCACCAGCTTCTGTGGCGCAGCAGCGGTGGATTCCAGGCTGAAGGACAGATTGATGCGCTCGCCGAGGTTGATCACAGCTGGTGTGACCTTGAGGTGGTGAAGCTTCACCTCGGCCTTGGCCCCGGCACCCATGATCGTCAGTGCGCGGGTGTTGCCTTGCTTGATCAGGCTGCGCAGGGCATGGCGGGCGATCCAGGCGGTGTGGGGGTTGTCCAGGTTCCAGCCTTCGATCAGGTCGAGGACCCAGTCGGGGTGGTCCTTGGTGATGTCGTTGAGGTGGTTGGCCACCGACTTGCGCACGTACAGGCTGGGGTCGGCCTTGAGGTTATCGAGGATCGACGCGCACAGCTCGGGGTTGGCCTGGACTTCTGCCAGGCGGAATGACCAAGGCAGGCGCGGCCGCGAACCTTCGCTGGCCAGTCGGCGCACGTGTTCGTTGTCGTCCAGCGACCAGGCTTGCATCACCGCCAGCGTGCGCGGGAAGTCGTGCAGCAGAAAGTGGCGGATGGCGAATTCGGCGGAGCCGAAGGTGGTGAAGTACTTGAGCGCGGCCATGGAGCGTTTGAAATCATCCAGCCCGTAGCTCGCCACATAGTGCGGCAGGAACAGGCTGACAAAGCTGCTGTTCAAGCGCGGTGCCAGGGCATAAAGCAGTTCAAGGCTCTGCGGGTAATCCAGCGGGATCACCGCGTGCAGGCTCTCGCTGACCCGCGCCATGCGCTGCATCACCGACAGCTCGGCCAGCCCGTCCTTGGCGTGTTTGAGAAATCCCTTGGCGTCGAACGCCGGGTACACCGCTGTCATCTCGGTGGCGATGTGTTGCAGGCGTTCGACGTTGAAGATTTCCTTGAGGGCCGGGGCGCTTTGGTCGGTCATCGGTGATTCCATTGGGTGGGGTCAGAGAAACCAGCGGTATTCCCGCGCATGAATCTCTTGCTGGAAGGCCAGGTGGTCCTGGCGTTTGTTCTCGCAGTACACGTCGACAAATTCGGCGCCCAGCTTATCGCGCAATACCGGTTGGTGTTGCATGGCACGCACGGCCTCGAGCATTTCCAGGGGGAAGTCGGTACCACTGCTGCGGTCCTCGTTCAGCGGGGCGATGGGATCGCGCTTGGCTTCAAGACCATGCTCCAGGCCGACCAGGATCGACGCCAACACCAGGTACGGGTTGGCGTCGGCGCTGGCCAGGCGGTGCTCGATGCGCAGGTTGCGTGGGTCGGACTCGGGGATACGCACGCACGCGTCGCGGTCTTCAAAGCCCCAACTGGCGCGAGTCGCCGCATTGACCGTGCCGCCCAGGCGGCGGAAGGCGTTACTGTTGGGCGAAAAGATCGGCATGCAATGCGGCAGCAATTCCAGGCAACCGGCCACCGCGTGACGCAGCGGTTGTTGCTGGTGCGCGGCCAACAGATTATTGCCCGCGCCGTCATACAGGCTGACGTGCACGTGCATGCCGCTGCCGGGATATTGCAGGTACGGCTTGGCCATGAAGCTGGCGCGATAACCGTGCTTGAGCGCCACCCCCCGGGTGCTGCGGCAGAACAGGGCGGCCCAGTCGGCGGCGCGCAGGCCATCGTCCAAATGACCGAAGTTGATCTCGAACTGGCCGGGGCCGATCTCGGCAGTGATCACCGTGATGTCGATGCCCTGGTCTTTGGCGGTCTGCGCCATGTCATCCAGCACTTCACTGAACCGTGAAAGCCGCTCGATGTGCAGGTTGGGCTGGTCATCGGCGTCATCGCTCAGTGGGTCGCGTGGGAACTGCGGCAGGCCGTTGTCGAGTTTTTTGTCGAACAGGTAGAACTCCAGCTCAAACGCCACCACCGGGTTAATGCCCTTGTGTTGCAGGCGCTCCAGTACCTTGGCCAGCACTTCACGGGGTTCGAACTCGATCGGTGCCTCGGTGCCGTCGGAGGTGATCAGCATCTGGCCCAACGGCTGTGATTCCCAGCTCACTGGCTTGAGCGTGCCGGGTACCAGCCGACGGTTGGCGTCCGGGTCGCCGTCGTTGAAGCAGTAGTCACCAATCTTGAACAGCCCGCCCTGAGCCCCCAGCAGCACAGCGTTCTGCGGCAACTTCAGCGGGCTGCCGGCGGCGACTTTTTCCAGCATCTCGATGGGGTAGCGCTTGCCGTAGAAGTGCCCGGGAATATCCAGGGCGATCAGGTCGACATAACGCACGTCGGGATGGTTCTGGCGAAAGCTCCGTACTTCGGCCAGTAACGTGGAGGCATGGCTTTTCACGGGTGCAGCTCCTAGTTGTAAACCCACAATACGCGGGCGGGCAGATCAGTCAGGTTGGCGTAGCGGCAATGGGCGAAACTGGCCAGGTGGAAGCTGTCGCCGGGGCCGAGGGTGACCGAATCGGCTTCGCCCTCCACCCACAGCGTCAATTCACCTTCCAACACGAAGCCGGCCTGTTCGGCGCGGTCACTCATGGTTTGCTCACCGCTGTTGGCGCCGGGGGCGAGCAGGCTGTCGAGCATCGAGAAGGCGCCGTTCATGCTCGGTGAGACGAGGATGTCGGTGATGCCGTTGGCGTAATACACCGTACGCCGTTCGTTGGGGCGAGTGATCCAGTCCACCGCCTTGGGTTTGGGCTGGCTGTAGAAGTAAGTGGTGGGCACGTCGAGGGCATGGCTGATGGCCGTGAGGTCCGCCACGGTCGGGCGTGACAGGCCGCGTTCAACCTGGGACAGGAAACCTACCGAGCGCTCGATCTTGTGTGCGAGCTGGGCCAGTGTGAGCCTCTTGTGCTTGCGCAGGTCGTGGATCAGCGCGGCGAGGGTGGCGAGTTCTTCTTGTGGCGTCATGAAATTTATTTCGATAAATTTCATGAAAAATTACAGGATTTATTTCATGCCGGCAATGCTGCTCTTCACCTCTGTGGTCAGGACGCTTTGATTGAATGATCACGCGTGGCAGCGGTCCGAGCCTGGGTACGCCTTATTCCTTGAAGGAGCACCCATGAAATCCAACTCCCTGATCGCCTCTCTGTTGATTGCCACCAGCCTGTCCACCGCCAGCTTCATCGTGCAGGCCGGCGATACCCCGCAAGAAACCGTGCAACCTTCCAACATCAACACCCGCGACTTGAAAGAAGGCGACCGCGCCCCGGACATCCTGATGCGCAAGGAATCGGCCGTCAGCGACTGGAAAAAACGCGGCCTAAAGCAGCCCGAAGCCGACAGCCAGTGGGCGCGGGTGGGCGATAAGTTCGTGCTGCTCAAGACCACCAACGGCACTATTCTTGAGATCACTCCCGTCAAGAAATGACCTTGCAATTTGTCCCAGCTCCTGGGTTAAGGTAGCCGGCTATAAACGCCGCGTTACCTTAAGACAAAGAGAGCAGGATGCTTGCCACAATAAGAAACTACCCGCGTACCGTGAACCTGTTGCTCTCCGCCACGTTGCTGCTGACGCTGGCCAAGGCGATCACGTTTCCCTACCTCGTCATCTACCTCTCCAGCCACTTTGCCCTGGACATCACCGAGGTCGGCCTGGTGATCGGCAGCTCGCTGATCGTCGGTTCGCTGCTCAGTGTGTACGGCGGTTTCCTGGTCGATCGCATCAACAGCTATCGCTTGTTGCTGGCCTTGAGTGTGCTGTTCGTATTGGGCTTTATCGGCACGGTGCTCACGCAGAATATCTGGGCGTTCTACAGCTGCCTGATCCTGATCAACCTGGCTTACGCGGTGATCGATATCGCGGTGAAGGCCGGTTTTGCCGTGCTGTTGCCCGAGGATGCACGCAGCGAAGTGTTTTCCATCAAGTACACCCTGACCAATATCGGCTACGCCGTAGGCCCGGCGTTCGGCGCGATGGTGGCCAAGCTGGATATCAGCGTGCCGTTTATCCTGTCGGCGCTGTTGGGCGTGGGGTTTTTCCTGCTGTATTGGCGTTGGGGCGACCGCACCCTGGCGACCGTCGATGCCACGCAAAAGCCGGTGCCGTTCCTCGCCGTTGGCCGCGTACTGTTAAGGGATCATCGCCTGGTGTGCTTCACCCTCGGCGGCGTGCTCAGCGCGGTGGTGTTCGGCCAGTTCACGGCGTGGCTGTCACAATACCTGGTGACCACCACCACGGCCGAATACACCTACACCGTGGTCAGCGCCGTGCTGACCACCAACGCAGTGTTGGTGATTGCCCTGCAATACGTGATCGGGCGGCGTATTTCCCACCGCTACCTGGGCCAGTGGCTGGTCGCCGGGCTGGGCATGTTCATGCTGGGCTTGATCGGCTTTGCGCTGTCCACCAGCGTGTTGTGGTGGGTGCTGGCGATGGCGGTGTTCACGGTGGGGGAGATCATCGTGTTCCCGGCCGAATACATGTTCATCGACCGCATCGCCCCGGAACACCTGCGCGGCATGTATTACGGGGCGCAGAACCTGTCCAACCTGGGCGCCGCCCTGGGGCCGGTGCTGTGTGGGCTGGTGTTGGCCAACCTGCCGGCCCACACCATGTTCTACATGTTGGGGGCGTTTATCGTCGGGGGCGGGGTGTTCTATTTCATTGGGGCGTCGTTGAAGGCAAATCATCCAGCGTGAGCTTGCCCATGGTGTTGCTTTGCAGCTCGTAACGCAGCTCTTCCACCATCTTTTCCACTTCTTGCGGGGTCTGCAGCCGGTTGGTGCTGATCCCGGTGACCACCAGGTCTACCCGGCCAGTGTCCAGGTCGTAGACCTTGAGGGTCAGGGACGCGTCACGGCACAGGGTGAATTCACACGTCAGCGGCGACAGGCCTTCTTCAATGCAGTTGCGCAGTTGGGCGAGGGTAAACATGCGGGTTCCTTCAAAACATCATTTCGATGCCTTGAAGGGTATGACGTGCCTCCCGCCGCTATAAGGCGAATTCGCACTAGCGGCACTAGTGCATTTGCACTTTAGGCGCCTACTTTTTGAGGCGCAGTTCCCCGGCAAACAGCCCGCGTTCACGGGCCCAGACGATCGCCGCGCTGCGACTGTGCACACCGAGTTTCGAATACACCGTGGCCACATGGTTGCGCACGGTGTTGGGCGCCAGTTTCAGGCGTGAAGCGATCTCCTTGTCGGCCAAACCTTCGCAGATCAGGCCCAGTACATCACGCTCGCGGGCGGTGAGGTCGGTGAACGCCACGTTCGGCAGGTTGGGGCTGTTGACGCTCTTGGCGTTGGCCAGTTTTTCGATCAGGGTCTGGCTGAACCAGGACGCGTCCTGCATCACTTCCTCGATGGCCGCCACCAGCTCCAGTTCGGAACGCTTGCGCTCGGTGATGTTCATCAGCACCAGCAGGTAGCACGGCACGTCCTGGATGATCACGGTGTCGGCGGACACCACGCAGTCGATCACTTCGCTGCCTTTCTTGCGCACCTTGAGGTCCTGGCCTTCGAGGTTGCCGGCTTTTTCCAGGGTGGCGAACAACTGCGTGCCGGCCTGGGGGCTGTCGATGAAGTCGATGTCTTCGATGGACTTGCCGATCAATTCTTCGCTGGTGTACCCGGTAATGCTCATGAACGCTTCGTTGATATCCACCACCTGCCGGTTGGCGGCGCTGCACACCAGCGTGGGCACTGGCGTGAGGCGAAACGACTTGGCAAAGCGCTCCTCGCTCTGGCGCAGGGCAATTTCCGCCTTGCGCCGGGGCTCCAGGTCCATGAACGAAAACAGCATGCAGTCCTCTTCGTTCATGTCCAGCGGCTGGCCGGCGACGATCACCAGTTTGCTGCCGCCTTCGGGCAAGCGCAGCTCGGCCTGCATTTGCGGGATGGTCGCGCCTTCCCCCAGGCGCTGGATGGCCAAGTCCTTGCGCTCGGCCTGTTCCAGTACATCCAGCTCATAAACGGATTTGCCGATGACCTGGTCGCGGTTATAGCCGGTCATTTCCAGGAAGCCCTGGTTGACCTTGATGTAGCGCAGGTCGCTGAGGCGGCAAATCACGGCGGGGGCCGGGTTGGCGTTGAAGGTCTTCTCGAAACGCTGCTCGGCACTGGCCCATTCGGTGGCATCGCTGAGGATCAGCACCAGCAGTTCCGGCTCGCCGTGGGAGTCGGTGATCACCAGGCTGCGCAGGCGGTGCACCCAGGTCCGTTCTTCGTCACCCACGGGGGTGACTTCCACCACCACGTCGGTGAACTCCTCGCCGGTGGCCGCGCGCGCCAGGGGGTAGTTTTCCAGCAGCACCGGGTGGTTATTGCGATAGCGCAGGGCAAAACGTTCGGCGTATTCCTGGGTATTGGCGCCCAGGGCCATGACGGCTTCGACACCGTGCATGTTCAGTGCGGCTTCATTGGCCCAGAGGATGGTCTGGTCGACTTCGGCAAGGATGATCCCGTCGGACAGCCCGGAAATGATCTGCTGCAGTTGGCGGCGGTTGGTTTCTTTGGCAAGAACGGCCTGGGTCATAGGATCTCCGGGGTGTGTGCGCATGAAAAGTACGACACCCGGGCTTCAGGATAGTGCAGAGCAATTGCCCGCGGCGGGGTGCGAATGCACCAGATGGCCTGGTGCATTTGAGCGGGGACGAGGAGGGCGGGCGCTCGCCAGACTGAAACGGTCAAAAACTCTCAAAGGATCGAACATGACCACTGTCTATGAAACTAACCGTTCGCTGTTTCGCGTGTCCTGGAGTTCGGTATTGGCCGGAAGTGCCATTGCCCTGGTGACCTACCTGGTGCTCAGTGTGCTGGGCACTGCCATCGGTGCGAGTGCCGTCAACCCACTGGAAGCGGGTAACCCGTTGCGCGGCTTTGGCACGGGAGCCGGGATCTGGCTGTTTGTCTCGACCCTGCTGGCGATTGCTGCCGGTGCGTTCGTCGCCGGGCGCACCGCGCCGGACCGTGGTGGCTTGCACGGCGTGCTGACCTGGACCCTCACCACCTTGCTCACCACCTGGTTGCTGGCAGGGCTGGCGGCCAGTGTGGTCGGCACGGCCGGCAATGTGGTCGGTAAAGGCTTGTCGGTGGCCGGTAGCGGCATCGCGGCTGCAGCGCCGGGTATCGGCGACAGCGTCAAGCAGCAGCTCAATGAGCAGGGCATCCAGCTGGACTGGAACAGCCTGCAAGGCCAGCTCGACACCTTGCTCAAGCAAAGCGGCAAGCCTGAGCTGGACCCGGCCAAGGTCGAGCAGAAAACCGACCAGGCTGCCGCTGACGGCAAGCAAGTCGCCACCGATGCTGCCACTAACCCGGCTCAAGCGGGCGATCAGTTGAAGCAGTGGTTCGAGCGTGTCAAAGCCTCCGGCGAGCCGGCCTTGAACGCAGCGGATAAAGACGCGCTGGTCAACATCGTTGCCGCCCGCACCGGCAAGAGCAAAGAGGAAGCCACGCAGATCGTCGACAACTATGCCCAGGCGTATCAGCAAGCCATGCAGAAGGTCGATGAGCTGAAGCAGCAGGCTGAACAGAAAGCCCGTGAAGCCGCTGACGTGGCCGCCAAACAGCTCTCCCGCGCGGCCTGGAGCACCCTGGCGATGCTGTTGCTGGGCGCGGCCTTGAGTTTCTTCGTGGGGCGCGTGGCGCTGACAACCCGTCGGGTGCCGCTGGCTTAACAGGGTTTGCAGCAAGGATGCTGCTTTTCACTGGCACCAAACATGCTAGTGTCAGGGTTCACACCCCCACCGGCAGTCCCTGGCGATGCGTGATATCTACAGCGTCTTCAATTCCAATGGTGCCTATGAAACCGCGGCCCATGCCCATGACGAGTTCATGTTGATGGTGCCCGAGCACGGCTTGCTGCGCTTCAAGGACGAAGACAGCGGGCGCAGCACCTCGGTGGTCGACCGCCAGTTCGTGCTGGTGCCGCCGCAGTGCAGCCATTCCTCCTCATCGCTCACCGCCAGCCAGGGTCACCTGGCGTTCTACGTCGACCCCGACTACATGCACTACGCGCTGCGCGACCTGTCCGGGGACGCCAACCGGCTGTTGCGGGTGCCCACCCTGGGCATCTGGCAAACCTCCGCGCCGCTGCACCATTTGCTGCTGGCGAAAAAAGCCTTCAGCCAGCCCGACCCGTATGTGGACCGTCGCCGCCAACTGGCCCAGGCCGATCATTTGCTGCTGCTCGAATGCCTGGCGATTTCCCTCAGCCAGCCGAGCCTGCAACGCTCCTCCACCGAGCGTCACGGCGCCATGCTGGTGCGCGATGTGAAGGCCTATGTTGAAGGCAACCTTGAACATGCGCCGGGGCTGGATGACATCGCGGCGGTGTTCCATATGTCGCGTCGCCACCTGACCCGCTTGTTTGCCCAGCACACGGGCGAAACGGTGTTGGCCTATGTCCAGCGCCTGCGCCTGGAACGTGCGCAAACCCTGCTGCGACACACGCGCATGTCGGTGCTGGAGGTGGCCAACAGCGTCGGCTATGAATCGCCCTCGCACCTGGCCCATGTGTTTCGCCGGGTGCTGGGCATCTCCCCGGATGAATGGCGCCGCGCCTGACCCGCCCTCAATAATCCCCTTAACGGCACTGGACCCTGTGGGAGCTGGCTTGCCTGCGATAGCGGTATGTCATTCACCACCGCTATCGCAGGC